>JAYTEL010000113.1:0-20021 GCA_043735225.1 Methylotenera sp.
CGTTTATACGCAATCTAAATTACTTAATTCGCAGACCAGCTTAACCGACAACCCAAAACTCTACCAAGACAGCTATCGCGAACCTGCCAAGCCTATTGGCTTAGAAGCCTTGCCGCCCTTAAGCAGCTCGCGCGGCGATGCCGAAGTGGTATTTTTTGAAGGCCAAGATAAAAAACGCTTAAAAAATGCGCGCTACACCACTTGCGAGGCAGGCGTAGATGATTGGTATATTAAAGCCAAAGAAATTGAGCTTAACGATTACACGCAATCGGGCATTGCTAAAAATGCCTATGTGGAGTTTAAAGGCGTGCCACTGTTATACACGCCGTGGATGAGCTTTTCTTTTAATAACGAACGTAAATCGGGTTTACTGGCGCCAACCGTAGGATCTACTACTAACAGCGGCTTTGAAGTGGCAGTGCCATACTACATTAACATTGCGCCCAATAAAGACGCCACCGTCAGCACGCGCTATATGACTAAACGTGGTCTACAATTGCAAGGCGATTTCAGATATTTGGGCGAAAATTATTCCGGTATTGATAGCTTAGAATTTTTAAACAATGATACCAATACCGATAAGCGGCGCTATTACGCCAATATTAGTCACAGCCATAGCTTTGACGGCGGCTGGTCGGCAGGTTACAACATCGAAAAAGTATCTGATGACCAGTATTTTGCCGACATGTCAACACGCATTATCAATACCAGCCGCGTGAATTTGCCGCAAGAAGGTCGCGTAAATTACACAGGCAATGTATGGCGATTTAATGGTTTGGTGCAAAAATATCAAACGCTTGATAAAACCAATTACCCTTACGAGCGCTTGCCGCAGCTTACCTTAACAGCAGATAAAGAATGGAATTACATTAATACCAATTTTTATAGCCAATACGCTTATTTTAATCGCAGCGATAAAGCGCCCGTGGCCGCCACTGGCAGCCGCGCCGTTATTTACCCTAGTATTAGCGCGCCATTTACGCAGTCGTACGGATTTATTACGCCAAAAATTGGCGTGCACTTGACGCAATATAGTCTTAAAAATAATACGGTTACGGTAAATGGTATTACAAGCACTAACAATGCACAAAGTCGCGTATTACCTATTGTCAGCATTGATAGCGGCTTGTATTTAGAGCGCGACGTGAATATTGCTAAAAATAAAAACAAGCATAACTCTTATACGCAGACCATCGAACCGCGCCTATTTTATGTGTATATTCCCGAGCAAAATCAAGATTTATTACCCGTGTTTGATTCTGCATTATCCGACTTAAACTTAAGCTCATTATTTACTGAAAATCAATTTACCGGTAACGATCGCATTAATAGCGCCAATCAGCTTAGTTTAGCCGTTACCAGCCGCATGATTGATAGCGATACGGGTATTGAGCGCTTAACCGCAACAATTGGCCAGCGCTATTATTTTGCTGATCAAACCGTAACCTTGCCAGGCGGCGTTAAGTCTAGCGGCACGCGCTCTGACATTATTGGCGCGCTAACTGCGCGGCTATCTAATCAATGGAATTTAGACGCTTTTAGCCAATACAATACAGATGGGAATGGCTTTGTGCGCGGCAACATATTAGCGCGCTATAACCCAGAGCCTGGTAAATTACTGAATATTGGCTATCGCTATACGCAAGCTTTTTTAGAGCAATTAGACGTTTCTGGTCAATGGCCTTTGGGGCGCGGCTGGTACGGCGTTGGGCGATATAATTACTCGGTGCGCGAAAGCAAACCTATTGAAGCAGTAGCTGGCTTAGAATATGATGCAGGCTGTTGGCAAGCGCGCACGGTAATTCAGCGCGTTGAAACGGCAACTGCAAAAGCAAACTATGGACTTTTCTTTCAACTAGAGCTGGGTGGTCTAGCGTCGATTGGCTCCAATCCACTTAACTTATTGCGCCGCGATATTCCTGGTTATTTAAGCTCCTCCGAGATTCCTAACATTTATAGGCAACAAAATTACAACCAATGACCTTATTAAAAACAATTGTAAACTCATTTAAGCTATTGATTTTAAGCGGCTTTATATGTAGTCACATGGCTGGCGCAGCCGAAGTCATCAAGATGGACCGCATTATTGCAGTGGTGGATCAAAATGTGATTACCGAGCAAGAATTAGCTGACCGCATTAAAACGGTGAGCGCACAGCTAGAAAAAAACGGTACCGAGTTGCCGCCACAAAATATTTTAGCAAAACAAATTTTAGAGCGCTTAATTGTCGATAGCCTGCAATTGCAAATGGCCGCACAAACAGGCTTAAAGGTGGATGATACGCAGCTGGATAAAACCATTGAACGCATTGCTGCGCAAAACAAATTAAGTGTAGAGGAATTTAAAATTGTTTTAGAAAAAGACGGCATTAGTATGCGCAAATTTCGCGAAGATATTCGTAACGAAATTACCATCGCGCGCCTTCGAGAGCGCGAGGTGGATAATCGGCTGACCATCTCGGAAGGCGAAGTGGATAATTATTTAACCACACAAGCTGCTAGCGGCGGCGGGCAAGATGAATATGACGTATCTCACATTATGATTCGTACCCCAGAAGATGCTAGCCCAGAAGATTTGCAAAAAGCCAAAACTAAAACACAAGCAGCGCTTAAACAATTAGCTGACGGCGCGGCTTTTAGTAAGGTTTCGGCAGCATTTTCTGATGCGCCAAATGCACTTGAAGGCGGCGCAATGGGCTGGCGCAAAGGCGATCAAATGCCAAGCTTGTTTTTAGAAGCGGTTAAAACGTTACAAGTGGGTGAGGTGGCAAAACCTGTGCGTAGCCCAAACGGTTTTCATATTTTAAAGCTTATCAACAAGCGCGGCGGCAGCTCTACGCTAGTGGTTGGCCAAACACATGCGCGGCATATTTTAATTAAAACATCCGAAGTGATGTCAGATAAAGAAGCCAAGCGCAAAATGGATGGCATTAAAGAACGCCTTGATAATGGCGGCAAGTTTGAAGCGCTTGCCAAGCAATTTTCAGAAGACGGCAGCGCTAATAGTGGCGGCGATTTAGGCTGGATTAACCCAGGCGACACCGTGCCGCAATTTGAAAAAGCCATGAACGAGCTTAAAATTAATGAAATTAGCGCGCCCGTGCAATCGCCATTTGGTTGGCATGTGATTCAAGTGCTAGAGCGCCGTCAACAAGACATGAGTAAAGAGGCGGCGCGACTTAAAGCGCGCCAAGAAATTCGCGTGCGTAAATCTGAAGAAGCCTACCAAGATTGGATACGCGAAATGCGTGACCGCGCGTTTGTTGAGCTGCGTTTAGAAGACAAGTTTTAACTGCAATTTAGCCTTAATGCACCCGCTTCCTCGCATTGCAATCACCGCTGGCGAACCCGCAGGCATTGGTCCCGATATTTGTGTTTTACTCTCACAACATAAATTTGCAGCTGGTATTACTATTATTGGCGATGCTAATATGTTGCAGGAGCGCGCAAAACAGCTTCACGTGCCATTTGAAACAACAAATGTATTGCATACTCCACTAGCCGCGCCAGTGCTTGCTGGCACGCTTAACCCTGCCAATAGCCAATACGTACTCAACACGCTGACGCGTGCTATTGACGGCTGTGTAACGGGCGAGTTTGATGCTATCGTAACGGCGCCTGTTCATAAAGGCGTAATAAACCAAGCTGGATTCACCTTTACAGGTCACACAGAATTTTTGGCCGAGCGCACGCATACCAAAAACGTGGTGATGATGCTGGTAGATTGCAGTAAACCAAATGGCATGAAAGTTGCGCTGGCAACCATTCATATGGCGCTTAAAGATGTGCCTGCGGCCATTACGCAATCAAGCTTAGAAGCGACGATTCGTGTTTTATATGCCGACTTAAAAGCCAAATTTGGAATACAAAATCCACGTATTTTAGTGGCTGGTCTTAACCCACATGCGGGCGAAGATGGTTATTTAGGCCGCGAAGAAATTGAAGTGATTAATCCTATATTAGCAAAATTACGCTGTGAAAACATGAATTTAATCGGCGCACTGCCGGCAGACACTTTGTTTGCGCAGCATAATCTTGCAGGTGCTGATGCGGTATTGGCCATGTATCACGACCAAGGTTTACCTGTATTAAAACATGCTAGTTTTGGCGGTGGTGTTAACGTGACGCTTGGCTTGCCGATTATTCGCACTTCTGTCGATCATGGAACGGCCTTAGATTTAGCAGGCACGGGGGAAATTGACATTGGTAGCATGTTAGCGGCAGTTGAGTTAGCAATTGAGCTTTCTCAAAAAAAATCTAGCCATAAATGATCATTACTAAAACCCATTTTTTGCAGCCGATACACGCGATTTTTTTACTAATAATTTCATCCATTAGATATTACTCAACTAAAACAGTGACTTATTCTAAAATAATCCCAATGATTTTTATCCGCTTTTATTTGCGATCATCTACGGTTATCTGGGGTTCATTAAAGCCTTTATGAAACACATTGCAAAAAAACGTTTCGGCCAAAATTTTTTAACAGACCAAAGTGTAATTGCTAGCTTAGTTGAGGCTATTTCACCGCAAGCCAATGATTTAATGGTAGAAATTGGCCCTGGTTTGGGCGCGTTAACTAAGCCCTTGCTACAAAATTTAAATCTTTTGCACGTGGTAGAAGTCGATAGAGACATTATCAGTTGGATGCAAAAAGAATACGCGAATAAATCTATAGAAATTCATAATGCAGATGCGCTTAAGTTTGATTTTTCAAGCATGGGTAGCAACTTACGGGTGACTGGCAACCTGCCCTACAACATTTCTACGCCCATTTTATTTCACCTGCTCGATAATGTTTCGCATATCTACGACATGCATTTTATGCTGCAAAAAGAGGTGGTTGAGCGTATGGTGGCAATGCCTTCAACACCAGCATACGGGCGGCTTTCGGTCATGTTGCAATACCACCTTGCAATGGAGTATTTAATCACTGTACCGCCAGAATCTTTTGAACCTGCGCCAAAAGTAGAATCGGCTTTTGTGCGCTGCGTGCCGCACGCAACCTTGCCATTTGTGGCAAAAGATGTAGCCTTATTTGCAAAAGTAGTCCTTGCGGCGTTTGGTCAGCGTCGCAAAACGCTACGCAACACGCTTAAGGGTTTGCTGGACGACGATGGCTTTACCGCGACAGGCATTAACCCGCAATTACGTGCAGAAAATTTAAGCGTGGCGCAATTTGTGGCAATTGCTAATTACCTAATTTGATATAATTGTGTTTCTAGCTTAATTTAACGCTACCTTTTTACTCTTACTTTTTTTCGAGAATATCCATGCGAATCATCTTACTAGGTGCACCAGGTGCTGGTAAAGGCACACAGGCCACTTTTATCAAACAGCACTTTAATATTCCGCAAATTTCTACTGGCGATATGCTGCGCGCCGCGGTTAAGGCTGCCACGCCGTTGGGATTAGAGGCCAAAAGTTTTATGGATAGCGGCGGATTAGTGCCTGATAGCGTGATTATTGGCATGGTAAGCGAGCGCATCAAAGAGGCCGATTGCAAAAATGGCTTTTTGTTTGATGGCTTTCCACGCACTATTCCACAGGCAGATGCGATGAAAAATGCCGGTGTGGCGATTGATTACGTGGTAGAAATTGATGTGCCAGATAGCGCGATTATGGAGCGCATGACAGGGCGGCGCAGCCATATTGCTAGCGGCCGCACTTATCATATCAAATTCAATCCGCCAAAAGTGGCAGGCAAAGATGACATCACTGGCGAAGATTTGGTGCAACGCGCCGACGAAGCGCCAGATGTGGTGAATAAACGTTTGGTGGAATATCACAACTTAACAGAGCCATTGATTAGCTATTATAGCGATTGGGCGAAAAGCGGTATTGCTGGCACTGACCAATATGCACCAAAACACATTAAAATTAACGGCTTAGGCGAGCTTGAAAATATTAAAGCCAATATTTTTGCGGCGCTTGTTTAAGCCTTGATTTAAGCTATGCGTTGTATTATTTAGATTTTTTTGTGCAAGTCGCAAACAAATCCAACGCGGGGCGGTAAACGCTGGTGTGAATATCTAGCAAACCCAGCACGCTATGAAACAGGTTGTCGTGCGTTAACGCAACCTCTTTCTGCTTTTGCAAGCACGCCATAGTTACGCCCGCGCGCGTTTGCATTTGCGGCGATAGCCACACAATCATTGGCACATGTTTTTGCACATCGGGCGCAATCATATAGGGCAAACCGTGCAAATAGGTGTTGTTCTCCCCCAACGATTCGCCGTGGTCTGACACATAAAGCATGGCTGTATCATATTGATTTTCATGACTATTTAGCCATTTAATTGTTTGCGCTAAAAAGTGATCGGTATATAAAATGGTATTATCGTAAGCGTTAATCACCTGTTGCTGATTACAATCTTGCAAATTATTGCTGGTGCATTCTGGCATAAATTTTTTATAAGCCTGCGGACTGCGCAAATAATAAGCTGGGCCGTGGCTGCCCATTTGGTGCAATACAATCACCGCTCCGCCAGCTTTACTGTTTTTAAGCGCGCTCTCTGCACGCGTATCTAGTTGATGCAACAACACTTCATCAAAACAAGCTTCGTTATTGCAAAAATCAGCCACATTTTTATGGCTCATGTCATCATATTCGATAGCCGTAGTGCCGCAAACACCTTTGCAACCAGCATTATTATCGCGCCACAATACGCCCAAACCCGCGTGTTTTAACACAGGCAATAAACTTTCATAATCGGCATTACGCTTTGCATAACCCTCGCGGCCTAAGTGCGAAAACATGCACGGCAGTGAAGCCGCCGTGCTGGTACCGCAAGAATGCACGTTGCTAAAATTAGCAACGCCTTGGTTCGCAACGCCTAAGTTAGCAACGTCTAGCTTTGCAAGTTCGGGATTAGTTTCGCGCGCGTACCCATTTAGCGAAAAATTAGCCGCCCGCGCTGTTTCGCCAACTACCACAACCAACAATGTGGGCTTTTTATTGGCTTGCCAACTTGCCCCCAACTTGGCATCTCGGCCAATTGCTTGTAAACCTAGTTTATGCCGCGTAAATGGCTCGGCCACTATTAAGCTTAACGCATACACAGAATTAAGCGGGTTAATCATAAAACGCAGCTCTTTATGGTTGCGCATAACCGAAGCAATGCTTTGAAAGCTAAGCATAACAGCAACGACAGCCATCACAATTGCAAAAAATAATAAGATTAAATTACTTTTTAATTGTGCAAAAAATGGCTGTTTTTGTACTTTAACGCGCCATA
Source organism: Methylotenera sp. (assembly GCA_043735225.1). Taxonomy (GTDB): domain Bacteria; phylum Pseudomonadota; class Gammaproteobacteria; order Burkholderiales; family Methylophilaceae; genus Methylotenera_A. Next base: position 7,238 of record JAYTEL010000113.1, read on the forward strand.
AAAAAATAATCGGCAACAAGGCCATAACAACTAAAACCAGTATCAATTGCCAACTGAATAGCTCTTTCGATTCGCGCAAATCGGTTTGCAGTACATTAATCAACATGCTTTTATCGACCACGATGCCATAGCTGAGCATAAAATAGGCGCCCAATGCTGCGTAAATTAATACAAATATGAGCATTGGTTTAAGCAGCCTGCCCCATGCAAATAGGCTTAAAAACGCCGTTTGAAAGCCCGTAATAAACACAAAAAAGCCCAACATAAAGGCAATATTGTGATGCCCATTTAGTTCGGGCAAGCGCCAAACCGCCAGCCACAGCGCCGTATTGCATACGCTTGCCAGCCACAAGCTGACTAGCACAATTAACATACTTGGTTTAAGATTAAATCGACTCACACAATACTTTCACTAATGTTTTGGCAACATTACAATTATACGCATGCGGCCTTTAACAAAAATGCGCTAGCAGAATATAGTTGAGTGCAAATGTTAAGTGTTAGCGTAAAAACAAAACGTTAAAAGTTTAACAATCTAATTTGGCCTTGCAAATTTTCAGCCAACTTTTGTAACTTAATTGTAGATGTCTGCAAAGCAGTGACATGCTGATCTGTTGCTTGCTTGCCATCGTCAATTTCATTTAAGTGCGATTGAATAAACTGTATTTGGGCACGATGCAGATCAATATCTACCTCAATTGCTGTTGTTTTATCTTTTACTGATGCTTGAATATCGCCCATAAACTGCTGGGTTGCCAAGCGCAATTTCGCATTTCTACCAACCATATTTAAGCGCGTATTTTCTGTCATGTCGGTTAAATTTTTCGCGGTACGATTCACCTCTTGCGCCGTGCCATCAAGGGTTCGCGCCAGTTTTTGAAACTCTTCTAGCAAGTTATTCGTTGCCAGTGTAATCGCGCCAATCTCATCATCACTACGCAGCTTAATGCGCTGCGTTAAGTCCTTGCGAGAGGCAATTCCCGTCAGCGTATTGCTGATTTCTATCAGTGGAACAGCCACTTTTTGATGACTATAATAAGCCATTGCAAGCACGCCAAAAAACGTTAATACCGCTAGTATTAGCGCTATATTAATGAGTTGTTCGGTTAATAATCGCGAGGCGTTCGCCTCTGCAAGCGTATGATTAGAAACGGTTTTAACCAATCCATCCAACACAGCGCCCATTTCATTGGCGCTGGTACTAAACCTTGATAAAGCGTCACGCGCGGCATCCCAATCTACTTCTGGCTTCCGCATAATTTGCACAAATTGACTAGTCAGCGCTTCTTGTTTATGACTCATCTCAGTCAATTTCGCCTCAAACGGTTTAAATTCTGCCAATTCACGCGCATTGGCAATATCTTGCAACTGCGACGTCATCAAAGCTGCATGCTGCGCGGCAAAGATGGTTTGATTATTAGCTGCATACAGCGCGTATAAAAGGTTGCTTTGCGTTTGCACATGGCTTTTCAAACTGGCAACAGCAATTAAACCCGGAATTTTTTCTTGTGAAAGTGCGGCTGTCGTTGCTTCTATTTTTTTACCATTTAATAAAGTTAAGGTAGCAAAAGCCAGCAATAAGCAAAACCCTATCACATAGCCCAGCAATATTTTTTGCGTTACATTTCATGTCATTTCAACCCTCAATTTACAAGTTATATAAAATTAGTCTGACATACCATCAATTCCTTACACCAACTGTGCAACTGTTAATCAAAGCCAAGGCAGACCAGCCAAACACGCAAAAGGCCATGCCTTCAAGTATAATTACATATTCATTTTTACTAACTATCTGCCATGCAACAGCAATATCCTTTTAAAGAAATTGAAGCCGCCGCTCAACAATATTGGCAGCAAAATCAAACATTTGCGGTGACCGAACAATTGGACAAACCCAAGTATTATTGTCTATCAATGTTTCCCTACCCAAGTGGCCGCCTGCATATGGGCCATGTGCGCAACTACACCATTGGCGATGTATTGAGCCGTTTTCACAAGATGAAAGGCTATAACGTGATGCAACCGATGGGTTGGGACGCGTTTGGTTTGCCTGCCGAAAATGCTGCAATTGCCAATAAAACTGCGCCCGCAAAATGGACGTATGAAAATATTGAGCACATGAAAAGACAGCTTAAACAACTGGGTTTGGGTATTGATTGGGCGCGCGAAATTGCCACTTGCAAGCCAGAATATTACAAATGGGAACAATGGTTATTTACTGAGCTGTTTAAAAAAGGCCTGATTTACAAAAAAACGGCAACGGTGAATTGGGACCCAGTAGATAACACGGTGCTGGCTAACGAGCAAGTGATTGACGGCCGTGGTTGGCGCAGTGGCGCGCTGGTAGAAAAGCGCGATATTCCGCAGTATTTTATGAAGATTACTGCATATGCCGAAGAATTATTGACTGACTTAGACAAGCTTGATGGCTGGCCAGAACAAGTAAAAACCATGCAACGTAATTGGATAGGTAAAAGTTATGGATGTGAAGTGGAGTTCCCTATTCAGGGGCTAGGAGCTGGGGAGTTGGGGCTGGGGAAAAACCTCAAAGTTTACACCACCCGCCCAGACACCTTAATGGGCGCGACTTACGTGGCGGTGGCGGCAGAACATGCGCTGGCGACTTTAGCTGCACAAAATAATCCAAAACTCGCTGAATTGATCAATGAGTGTAAACGTGGCAGTGTGGCCGAGGCCGATGTTGCAACTGCCGAGAAAAAAGGCATGGCGACTGGTTTACATGTAAGTCATCCGCTAACTGGTGAGCAATTGCCAGTTTGGGTGGCTAATTATGTATTGGCGAGTTATGGCGAAGGTGCGGTAATGGCCGTGCCTGCGCATGATGAACGCGACTTTGAATTTGCGAATAAATATAATTTGCCGATTAAACCGGTGATTAAACACAGCGATAATGATGTTTTACCAATGACGGAACACGGTATTTTATTAAATTCTAATGAGTTTGATGGATTAAATTTTACAGAATCAACAGATGCAATTTCAGCTGCTTTAAGCGCAAAATGTTTGGGCAAAAAACGCACGCAATTCCGCCTGCGCGATTGGGGTGTTTCGCGCCAGCGCTATTGGGGTTGCCCGATTCCGATTGTGCATTGCGCCAAATGCGGTGAAGTTCCAGTACCTGTCGAGCAGCTTCCAGTACGGTTGCCAGAGGATGTAGCAATGGACGGCGTTGGCTCCCCCATTAAAAAAGACCCTAGTTTTTTTGAGACAACCTGCCCAACTTGCGGCGGCAAAGCGACACGCGAAACAGATACACTAGATACTTTTTTTGAATCTAGTTGGTATTTTGCCCGTTACGCCAGCTTTGATTGCGACACAAAAATGGTGGATGAGCGCGCCAATTATTGGCTGCCTGTTGACCAATATGTAGGCGGTATTGAGCATGCCATCTTGCACTTGCTGTACGCACGCTTTTTTAACAAGTTGATGCGCGATGTTGGTTTAATTAAAAACGACGAGCCTTTTACCAAATTGCTGACGCAAGGCATGGTGCTAAAAGATGGCACTAAAATGAGTAAATCCAAAGGCAATACGGTTGACCCGCAAGCCTTAATTGACACTTACGGCGCAGATACTGCGCGGTTATTTATGATGTTTGCCGCGCCGCCTGACCAAAGTCTGGAATGGGCCGATAGCGGTGTGGAAGGCGCAAGCCGCTTTTTAAAACGTTTGTGGAAAGCGACTTATGAGCATGTTAATTTGGGTGAAGTTAAGGCTTATCAAAGCGGCGAATTATCAATTGCCCTAAAAAGCTTGCGCCTGCAGTTGCACCAAACAATTGATAAAGTGGGCGATGATTATGGCCGCCGTCATAGCTTTAATACGGCAATTTCTAGCGTAATGGAGCTGATGAATGCCTTAGCCAAAATTGATGCGGTTGATGCCATTACTAGATCCGTGCGTCAGGAAGTGCTGCAAAATGTCGCCTTACTACTTTCGCCAATTGTGCCGCATATTTGTCAAGCCATTTATACCGAGCTTGTATTTAACAACGACCCTGCGAGTCATATTCTACAAGCGTCTTGGCCTGTTGCTAATAAATCTGCCTTGGTACAAGACTCGGTAGAATATGTGATTCAGGTCAATGGAAAACTGCGCGGCAATTTATTGGTTTCGCGCGAAGCAAGCATTGATGCCATCGAAAAAATGACGCTTGAGCAAACTTATGTGACAAAATTTTTGCTAGATGGCACATCTGTGCGTAAAATTGTTGTTGTGCCTAACAAATTGGTTAATGTGGTTATTAGTTAATAGGGTAAATGTTTTATGTTAAAAATCGGTTTTCGGTCAATATTTTTTATCGCGCTATTGTGCAGTTTAATTGGCTGTAGCTTTCACCTGCGCGGCGTAACCGATGTGGCGTTTAATAACATATTTATTCAAGGCAATACTTTAGTGATTTCTGCAAATCTTAAAAAATCACTTAATACCAGCGGCGTAAAAGTTCTTGATAGTGCAGAAAATGCTGAACTAATGCTAGATATGGTGGGTGAAGAAAGCGAAAAACGTATATTATCTTTAGCTGGCGGCGGCACGGTAAACGAGTTTGAGCTGTTTTATCGCGTGCATTACCGCACTAAAGCGGCAGGTGCCGCCACTTGGAGCCAAGTGCAAACAGTAGAAGCGCGGCGCGATTATACTTATAGCGACGCTAATTTATTAGCCAAACAAGATGAAGAAAAACGCTTAAACGATAATATGCGTAGCGATGTGATTAGTGGCATATTGCGTCGACTTGCCGCTTTAAAAAAATAATCGCGCAACCTTAAAGTATGGCGCGCTTAGATCAAAACCAACTTAAACAACAGCTTACGCAAAAATTATCACCGCTTTATGTGTTAGTTGGCGACGAGCCGCTTGCCCAATCTGAATGTTTAGATGCCATCCGCCAAGCGGCGCGCAAGGCTGGCGCTGATGAGCGTAGCAGTTTTATAGGTGAGCGCAATTTTAACTGGCAACAAATAAAACAGTTTGGCCAAGCGCTTTCGCTTTTTTCTAGTCTGCGTATGCTAGAAATCTATGTGCCAAGCGGAAAACCAGGCGTAGATGGCGCAAAGGCGCTAACCGAGCTGGCTGGCAATGCAATTCCCGATACGACGACAATAATTGTGCTGCCTGGCCTAGAACGCGAGGCAAAAAATAGTGCATGGTTTAATGCACTGCAAAGCGCGGCCACAGTGATTGAGCTTACAGAAATTGCTGCAAACCAGCTGCCCCAGTGGATTCTTGCGAGGTTGGCAGCGCAAAATCAAAGCACCGATACTGCTTCTTTAACGTTTATTGCCAACCAAATAGAAGGTAATTTGCTGGCTGCGCACCAAGAAATTCAAAAGCTTGGGCTTTTATACCCCGCAGGTGAAATCAGCGCTGATGCGGTGCGCGAAGCCGTGTTAAATGTGTCGCGCTTTGATGCGTTTCAGCTTGGCGAGGCAGTATTGGCGGGCGATTCGGCGCGTACATCGCGCATTTTACAAGGCTTGCAAGACGAAGGCGAAAATGCGGTTGCGGTAATGAATCCGTTAATGTGGGTGCTGCGGCCACTAGTGCGTATTAAACAGGCCGAAGCGCGCGGCGATAATGTGTTGAACGCAATGACGCAAGCACGTATTTACGGCGATAGGCAATCGCTGGTGAAACGCGCTTTGGCGCGCTTAAGCCTACGCCAACTAGAAGCCGCGCTGCAAAAACTATGCGACATTGATAAAACGGCCAAAGGTGTGATGCAGGGTGACGCTTGGCTTGAGTTATCAAGGCTATGTTTTGGTTTAGCCAAGGTGCGGGGCCGCTAACTCATTTGATTCCTACCCTATTTTAGAGTGAAGGCTTGGATGGGGCGATATGGCTCCATAGTGTTTACATACATTTGTCGCGCCCTATCCCAACCCTCCCCCTAAAAAGGGAGGAAGCTTGCGCAGAGTAAAGCAAAATAAATATCATTTTCACGAAAAAAGTATAATATTAATCATGGACATTAAACAATACATGCAAACAGTTGGCATTAACGCCAGGGCCGCCTCGCGAATAATGGCGGCAGCAGATACCAACATCAAAAACCAAGCGCTCATCAATATTGCAGCAGCAATTGTGCGCGAAAAAATTGCACTTTTAGCTGCCAATAAGCAAGATTGTGACGCCGCCAAAAGTAATGGTCTAGATGACGCTATGATAGATCGCCTAACGATGACTGAAAAATCCATCGTCGGCATGGTAGAAGGATTACAGCAAATTGCCGCCCTAGCCGACCCAATTGGCGAGATGAGCAATTTTAAATATCGCCCAAGTGGCATCCAAATTGGTCAAATGCGCGTGCCTTTGGGCGTTATTGGCATCATTTACGAAGCGCGGCCAAATGTCACGATTGACGCGGCTGGCTTATGTATCAAATCGGGCAACGCTTGTATTTTGCGCGGCGGATCAGAAGCGATTCATTGTAATCAAGCACTTGCAAAATTGGTGCATGAAGGCCTAAATAAAGCGGGTTTGCCTATTAACGCCGTGCAAGTGATTGAAACGACTGACCGCGCGGCAGTTGGCGAGCTGATCACCATGAAACAATATGTGGATGTGATTGTACCGCGCGGCGGCAAAGGGCTTATTGAGCGGTTGAGCGCCGATGCGCGCATTCCAGTCATCAAACATTTAGACGGCAATTGCCACGTTTATGTTGACGATGAGGCCGATTTTGACAAAGCCTTACGCATTGTAGAAAACAGTAAAACGCAGCGTTTAGGCACTTGCAACACCGCAGAATCTTTGTTGATTGCGCGGGGAGTCGCCGCAGTCATGCTACCAAAACTAGCCTCGATGCTGACCAAACACGGCATAGAAATTCGCGGCTGTGCAGAGACTTGCGCACTAGTTAATAACGCCAAATGGGCCACAGACGAAGATTTTTACACTGAATACTTAGCGGCGATTATATCAATCAAGGTAGTTGCCGGGCTTGATGAGGCAATTACCCACATCAACCAATATTCAAGCCAACATACTGAATCCATCATCACCGAAAATTACAGCAAGGCGCGCCGATTTTTACGCGAGGTTGATTCTAGTAGTGTAATGGTAAACGCATCAACGCGCTTCGCCGATGGTTTTGAATATGGTTTAGGCGCTGAAATTGGCATTTCTACCGATAAACTGCACGCGCGTGGCCCCGTAGGCTTAGAGGGCTTAACCTCGCTTAAATACATAGTGCTTGGTGATGGTCAAGTGCGCGCCTAGAGCGCATCTAGTACACACTTTATTTGCAAACAACCATTAATTTCAGTCATCCTATATGCGAATAATCGGTTTACTTGGTGGAACGTTTAACCCGATTCACCTAGGGCATTTGCGTATGGCGCAAGAATTGGCAGATGCACTTAATTTGGATGAAGTGCGCTTTATCCCATCCGCCACCCCACCGCATAAAGCCGCACCAGCATTATCTGCAATACAGCGTGCTGAGATGGTGCGTATTGCAATTGCAAACAATCCACTATTTAAACTAGATATGCGCGAGCTTGAACGTATTGGCGCTTCTTACACCATCGATACTTTAATTTCATTGCGAGGCGAATTGGGCGCATCTGTTGCGCTATGTTTAATGATGGGTAGTGATGCGTTTATTCAACTAAATACTTGGGCAAGGTGGCAAGAGCTACTAAATTATTGTCATATTATTTTAGTGCAACGCCCAAACATGCCTAAGCAACCCAACCTTGCAATCGAGTTAGCAACATTATTAGAAGAAAATTACACTGAAAGTATTGCAGATTTAATCCAAAAACCTGCAGGTTATATTCATATGCAGGCCATAACATCGCTGCAGATTTCTTCTACAGTCATTCTCACCAAACTTAAGATCAATCATAGCATTCGCTATTTAGTGACAGAAAGCGTGTTGGAATATATTAATTTAAACGACCTATATCGCTAATTAATCGAACAAGCAGAAGTTAAGCAACAAAAAAACCTCCTTACGGAGGTTTTTTAAATATAACTAAAATAAGTAATTAAACTGCTTTAGCTTTATTTTTGCGGCGTGAAAGACCAAACATACCAAGTGCAGAAGCCATTAATGGCAAAGCAGCAGGAACTGGCACATTGTTAACCACACCAACAACATAATCATCGTAATCAGAATTAATATCCGCAGAATCGTTGTACCCAATTAGGAAGTCGTAAGCTGTACCATACAAATTATTCCAAATGGCTGCATCTAAAAAAATCATACCATTTAATGCCGTAGTGGCATCACCATTTTTAAATACCGTAGAAAAATCACCTGGAAAGTAATGTGGACCACCATCAATAAAAGAAAAGTCAATTATGCTGCCAGCTGTTACAGCTTGGCTTAAAGTTGTGCCAACAGCAACGCCCATATTTGTACCACCCATTTGCATCGTAGGGTTGGCATACTGATTGGGGAAACTAGCAACTTGACCTAAGTAAGTTGCGTTAAAAAAACCAGAAGCGTCTGCGCGTAACGTGCCTGAAACACCAGTAGTATAAATACCTTCATCGGGTAGTGAAGAGCTACCACCCCAACCACCGTCACCTGGTGTCGGCACAATAGTAACAGGCGCGTTACCCACTACAGTTAGCCAACCGCTTGAAATGTTGGCATTTGCACTTGTTACACTTGTTGCTATTACTGCAAACCCTAATGCTACTAAAAGTTTTTTCATTTTTGTTACCCCTAAGTAAAGTTAATATTATCTTTAAAATTATTTCTAATTCGATAGTTGCATATTAGGCACTGTGGTCTTACTCATCAATAGCCCGTTTGGGCTAACGCGTTATGCTTTAAACACATTATCATTTATTAATCAAGCTAACTATTTGATTTTAATATGAATATTGAATTGCATCTTAGCTATTAATATTCAGAATTGTATTGTTTAATTGTAGTTTTTTTTCGATTATTAATACATTTTCATCGTAGAACTGCATTTTTGCATTGATTGAGTTGGCAATCCACCCATGCAAATGGCAATTTGTTGTTTTTATAGCCTGCGCCGTTAATAAAATATGATTAATACAACCTAATTGCATAGCCACAACTACAATAATGGGTATATTAATCGCTTTTGCAAAATCAGCAAGTGTTTCTTCTTCATTAATAGGCACTAGAAATCCGCCTGCGCCCTCAATTATCACAACATCCGCTAATTGGCTAAGCTCTTCAAAAGCCTGCTTAAGCACTTTTAAGTGTACAGTAACACCAGCCTGCTTGGCAGCGATGTGCGGGGCAACTGGCTCTCTAAAGCTATAAGGATTTACCAAATGGCGTGGTGCGCGCACATTGCTAGCTGCCACTAACTTTAAAACGTCATTATTCACCCATTCGCCATTGATAAAATCTTCACCTGCGGCGATTGGCTTCATGCCGACCACTTTAAAGCCTTGCGCGATGTATTGTTGAATAAGTTTACAGGCTATAACTGTTTTACCCACGCCAGTATCGGTGCCTGTTATAAAAAAAGCTTGTTTGCCGGACACTTGTTTATCTAACATTTGTTCGCTTGACGCTTGTTTGTTTAACGCTTCTTTAATTAACACTTGATTGATTGACCTATGTTATGCGCGTTTTTTAAAAGTAATTGGCGCGAGGCCATTTGCTAGATCAGACTTGTCTGACTTTCCATTATACCAAGCGTGGCCATAAACCACCTCAAACGTGGCTGGCAGCTTGCCGCCATCCTCTTTTAAACCAGTGCGAAACTGCTCATAATTTTGCGTTAAATTTTGCAAAAAGCTTTTGCCTTGCAAGCCGCGCGCGCGCCCAGCAGTCGCGTTGTGTGCGCCAATATTTTTAAGGTCTGTCATCACCGCTTTTACATCGTTATAAGTTAACGTATAGCTTTCAACATCAAGCGCGGGCGCACTAAAGCCGCAGCGAATCAGTGCGTCACCAATATCGTGCATATCGATAAATCGGCTAACATGCGTACTGTTATTTTGGGTGGCGGCGCGCAACTCTTTTAAGGTGTCTGGCCCAAATGTGCTAAACATAATTAAGCCTTCGGGCTGCAACACGCGCGCAAATTCGCCAAAAGCCGCATCTAAATTATTGCACCATTGCAATGCTAAGTTGCTCCACACCATGCCCATGCTATTGTCGGCGATTGGCAAGCATTCAATATCGGCACAAATTAAATTTTCTGCACTAAATAATCGCCGTAAATAGGGTTGTTGCATACGCGTTTTTTGCAGCATACCCAGCGCAATATCTAGCGAAAATACCTGCGCGTTTCTATAGCGCCGCTGCAATGCAAAACTGCCATGGCCTGTGCCACAACCCGCGTCCAGTATGGCTTTTGGCTTAATCTTAACCAGCTCTAAGCGGCTTAACATTTCACCTTGCACTAATTTTTGCAGCACAGCAGCGGCATCATAAGTATTGGCGGCGCGATTAAACGATGCGCGCACAAACGCTTTATCAATGTGATACGCGTCTAGTTCAGCTTGCTGCATTAAATGCTTGGCTCTAAAAACTGATTTAGCGTGTCGATAAACTGGTCTGTGTGCGACAAAAATGGTGCGTGCGCGGCGCCAGCCATTACGCGCAAAAATCCATGTGGCAGGTGTTGCATCATCCAATGTGCGGCTTGCACGGGCGTTAAGGTATCGCGATCACCATGAATGAGCAAAGTTGGTTTACGAATATTTGCCACTTCATCGCGCAAATCGCTATCTAGCAATACATTAAGCGCGCGGCCCAATGTGGTTTGCGTAGGCGTTGGGCGGGTTTCAAAGCTTTGGCGCAGTTGTTTTATGGTTGCACGCCTGTCGCTTGATTGCATGCATTGCAAGGTTAAAAATTGCAACATGGCAGCCTTATAATCGCGATTCACATTATCGGCAAACGCTTCAAAATCGGTCGGGTTTATGCCTGCATCCCAATTGGGTTTATTAGTAAAACTAGAGTCTTTGACAAAACAAGGTGTTGAACTCACCAGCACTAAACGCCTTATTCTATCGGGTTGATTAAGCGCAATGCGCTGCGCAACTAAGCCGCCAAGCGACCAACCCAACACATCTGATACACCGGGAATCACTTGTGCGATTTCATCCGCCAACGCATGCAAATGATACGGCTCGATTGGGCGGCTGTTGCCCATGCCTGGCAAATCGACTAGATACAGCATATATTTTGCCGATAAGCGCTTAATTAGTGGTTGCCAAACGCCGCTGTGCAAGCCCCAGCCGTGAATCATCACCAGCGGCTGACCTTGGCCGATTATCTCAACGTGTGCACTCATGCTAAGTCACTTTCTGCTTGATTAATTGCTAGTGCTAATTGTATAACATCAGCCTCAGAATGCGCGGCAGATAGCGAAATACGCAGTCGCGCCGTATTCACAGGCACCGTTGGCGGACGTATTGCCGGCACTAATATATCCAATTTTTGTAAGTGTTCACTTAAGCCAACAGCCGCATGGTTGCTGCCAACTATTAAAGGCTGCACTGCGGTAATTGATGGCATTAACTGCCATTTTTTTAACTGCAAATGTTGTTTAAACGTGGCAATTAAATGCTGCAAATGCGTACGTAATTTATCGCCATTTTCTATCAAATGTAATGAAGCCGACAACGTTGCAGACAGCGCTGGCGGCGCAGGCGTGCTGTACACATAACTTTTGGCGGATTGAATTAAATAGTCAATCACAACCTGCTGTCCAGCCACAAAAGCGCCCGCCACACCCGCCGATTTGCCCAAAGTTGCCATATAGATTATCCTTGGTGAAGCCAAGTTAAAGTGACTCAAGCTGCCTTTTCCATGCTCGCCCAATACGCCAAAACCATGCGCGTCATCTACATACAAATAGGCATCATATTGCTCGCACAGCCGCAAATATGCTGGCAACGGCGCAATATCGCCATCCATACTAAACACCGCATCTACCGCAATTAACTTGTGTTTTGCGCTGCTGGCTTTTAGCAACTTTTCTAAGGCAGCCACGTCGTTATGTGCAAAGCGATTAAATTCACCCATTGAATAATAACCGCCATCATTTAAACAAGCATGGTTCAATTTATCAGCAAAAATTGCGTCACCGCGCCCCACCAGCGCGCCCAGCACGCCAATATTGGCCATATAGCCAGTCGAAAATAATAATGCGGCGGGTAAGTTTACAAACGCTGCCAGCTCTTTTTCTAAATCATCATGATAACGGTGATGGCCAGTAACCAGCCCAGATGCGCCGCTGCCCACGCCAGAAATTCCCGCCGCGTTTTGCATAGCTAAAATCAGCGCAGGATGGTTTGCCAAGCCCAAATAATCGTTGCTGCAAAATGATAAATATGGCTTTTCGTTTGCAATAATACGATCAGCCTGCGGCGAATCTAATAGCCTACGTTGGCGCAGCAAGCCGTCAGCTTTACGTTGGTCTAGCTCTTTTTGTAAGGCATTTAGCATAGTTTGTTTTTTTGTAGAAGCGAATAAATTCGCGACAGCTTATTGTAAGAGCGAATTTATTCGCGACAGCTTATTGTAAGAGCGAATTTATTCGCGACAGCTATGCTTAATGACCATCACGCCATTCGCGAATAAATTCGCTCCTACTGTTATTAAATGGCCTTATTAAATCTGATTAACACCCAATTTCGCAAACAACGCCCTATCAGTTGCCGCCTCTGGGTTACCCGTGGTGAGTAACTTTTCACCATAAAAAATACTATTCGCGCCCGCCAAAAAGCACAGCGCTTGAATGCCCTCATGCATACTTTGGCGGCCAGCAGAAAGCCGCACATAGCTCGTTGGCATAGTGATGCGCGC
>JAYTEL010000114.1:0-6599 GCA_043735225.1 Methylotenera sp.
GTAGATATTGACGAAAAAGACCAAGTAAAGTTGGTGTTTGAGGATAAAACTGAATCTAAGCCTTCGTCTCTGGCAACCGCCTAGTTTTTTGTATGATCAATGCCCGCGTCGCGATTGTGTGATATTTATCGCGACGTGGGCGTCATTTCTACATTGGCGTATAAACCGCCCGCTTTTGCATGACGCTTTTAAACAATTCTGACTCAAGCCAAGCGTACAACCAAACACGCAATCTTGAGTATTTGCACTGGTCAAACCATACGTTATCTACCGCCGCAAATTGCCGCACAAACGGAAAAATCGCGTAATCAGCAAAACTTGGTTTTTTGCCAAATAAATAAGTGTTTTGTTGCAGTAAATTTTCTAATTGTGCAAAGAATGTTTCACCTAATTGGCGATACTCTAGCTGTGATTTTTCAGGATTTAATTGAAGGTTTCGCTCGGGATATTTATAACAATCTAAGTATTTTTTAAACCTTGTATCGTTTGTTTCTATTAATGTTGTTGCTGGCGATGCTCTGACAGCCGCATAAACACTGGGCAGCAAGCATGCATTAGAATGTTTGAGTGAATTTGCATCAATTTCTTTTCGCGCAGGATTAAAAGCCCAAATCATAATTGTTAAGCTTTCATCAATTACGCTGCCATCTGGCAACAGCAGCACGGGAACTGTGCCTTTTGGCGAAATTTGCAACATATGTGCAGGTTTATCGCGTAATGAAATTTCACGAATTTCAACTTCTATTTCCGCAATTTTCAAAGCCATTCGCGCGCGCATGGCGTAAGGGCATCTTCTGTATGAATAAAGAATTGGTAGCGCTAAAATAGCCAACCTAAATCTTATCCCAACGCTTTACATATATCGTGCACCAAACTTGGGCCTTTATATATTAAGCCGCTGTAAACTTGTACCAAGCTTGCACCTGCGGCAATTTTTTCTACCGCATCCGCCCCGCTTAAAATGCCTCCTACGCCGATAATTGGTAGCGCGCCTTGTAATTGTTTGGACAGTTGCCCAATGACTAATGTAGACAGATTTCTAACTGGCGCGCCCGATAATCCACCCGCTTGTGCGCCGTTTTGCATGCCTTTCACAGGCTCGCGCGCTAGCGTGGTGTTGGTGGCGATTACACCATCTATTTGGTGTTGCATCAGCAAATTAGCAATTTCAATCACTTGATTTTCATCTAAATCGGGTGCAATTTTTAGCGTGATCGGCACGTATTTGCTATGCTTTTCTGCCAGTTTTGTTTGCTCTAATTTAAGTGTTTTTAATAGGCTAGATAAGGCTTCTTTTTCTTGCAACGCGCGCAAGTTTTTGGTATTTGGCGATGAAATATTAACCGTAATATAGCTTGAATATGCATATACGCTTTGCATACAAATTAGATAATCATCCACCGCGCGCTCATTTGGCGTATCGAAATTTTTGCCGATGTTAATGCCGAGGATTTGATTTGAATGGCCGCCAGAAAATTTTGTAGCTTTAACGTTATCAACTAAATTATCCACGCCTAGATTATTAAAGCCAAAGCGGTTAATAATGCCTTGCGCTTCTGTGACGCGGAATAAACGCGGGCGCGGATTGCCAGGTTGTGGGCGCGGGGTAACGGTGCCAACTTCTATAAAACCAAAACCTAGCGCCGCCATGCCATCAATCACCGCGCCATTTTTATCCAGCCCCGCTGCCAAGCCCACGGGGTTTGGAAAGCTTAGACCCATCACAGTACGCGGCGCACAAGCGGGGGGTTTTGCATACAAACCTAGCAGCCCTGATTTTTCGCCCCATTTCAGACTTGCAAGCGTAAGGTCATGCGCAAATTCCGCATCAAGTTGAAACATAAACGGTTTTAAAATTGAATACATATTATTTATATAAGGTTGATTAAATATGCTGCACTTGAAAAACGTGTTTGCAAAATTTGCATTTAAAAGTACGTCCGTGCTTAGCCATGGCAACAGGTTGTTTATAACATTTTGGACACACTATTAAATCGCCATCTTGTTGAATTTCAACAATTCTATTAATTTTATACTGACTATTATTTGACAATTTTAATTTATTATTAACAAAAGTGCTGATGATGATTACACTAGTTGCTAACATCTCTAAAGCTTGATAATAGCGCAAACTGCCAATTGTTTTATAAAAAAAAGTATCTACATGATGAAATGATGCCGCGCGAACCAACACAAAAACCAGTAGCAACACAATGCCTATCCAAGTAAGTTTGTAGCGCTGCCATGAGTGATATAAAAACGCGCGTAAAGCAATTAGCAGCAGCGGTATTGCCAAGCCCATCAGCGATACAAATACCAGTTGCAAGCCTCTGCGTTGGCTGTACCAGCCATGCGCTTTAGAGACTCCGCGCAGCCATTGTGTAAGATTAGTTTGTAAATCGAGCTGTTTGTTAATCCCTAAAAAAATCAACAATAGTGTTAAACCCAGCCAAAAAAAACCGTTTTCCAGGTTTGTTTTACTTAATTGAAACTGATAGCTGGTGCAAAGACAGGCTAAAAAATACAGAAATACCGTCGCCCAACCAAATAATGTATGATCGCCGAAATTAAATTCTGCCAACGTATTATTGTTGCTATTCCAGGCGTTTATATTGATATTAGGTTGATTAAAGTTGGCTAAATTTAAATCTTTATCTAGCTTTACTTTAATAAAATAAGTGCGCTCTTGATTGTTATTATCATTGGCTACAAGCAAAGTATTTTTATCCATGATTAGTAAATTTTCGATATGTGAGACAGCTAATGCATAATGCGTTTGGCTATCTTTATTTAAGTCGCTTGGGTCGGCAAGCCGCATTAAATCGACCAATTCTTGTTTATGTACAAAACCTGTTTTATCTAATTGCGCAATATCAATCAAATAAATCTTCTTGATTGGATTGTCTGCCAATGCAGTTGCGTCATTTCGTTCTAACACTAAAAATTCGTGCGTATTAATGGCTGTAAAGTCGCCAATACTGCTGCCTTCGCCAAGCTGATATCGAAAAAATGTTTTATCATAACGCGCATTTTTAATATCAAATTGATAGATTCTTAAACTTTTTTCGGGGTCACCTTGCACCAAAGCTTCTAACATCGGGTACAACTTATCGCCCGCTGGGTTTATGGCCATGCCTTCAAAACCGCCACTCGATGGCAAGTTAGCAGTCAAGTTTGCATGCAAATTATTACGAAAAGGGTTTTCGGGTGAAGCAATATCTGGCAAAGCTATTTCTTTTTGCAATACCTTGCCTGAAGCATCCATATTAATTAAAAATGGCCCAAACTCGTCCCCAAGCCAAAAGTTGCCAAATTGATCAATACGTACCGATTCGGGATCAATATCAGCGCCAGTTAGCCATCTATTGTCAATAATAGCCTTATCAACTGCGGGCTTACTAGCGTCTTTATAATAATGACTATTATCTGCTTGAATTTTAAAGCTTAGCTTTTTGTCGGGGTCGCCAATATTGATGTATTGATTTGCCAGCACCGCATTGTTATTGATAGTCGGCGAATTAAACGCAATATTCACCGCGTAAAGTCTTAGTAAGGCATCGGCCGAATTATTTTGTTTGCCAAAACCATTATCGGTTAAAAAATAAAATTGATTTTGTTGCTTGGCCTGCAATACGGCAGAAAATCCTTGAACGACTTGTTTATAATTGGCAATTTCAGAGCCATCGTTAAACTGGCCCTCCGTTGGCCCTTCTGCGTAGGTATGTAAAGGCATCTCTGCCCAACCCACTAATGTGGCGGAGTACGCCGCGCTTAGGCCAATTAGCAGTAATAAGCTAAGAAAAGCTTGGTTGTATTTTTTTAAGATGAATATTAACTTACTAAGCACATTTAGCAATATAAGCCCCCGCAACTCAAGCCAGAAAGAAATGGTGGATTACTCAAGCCAGCATATCGAGTGCTTTACACTTTAGCTTTGATTATTATGGCTTTGATTATTATGTCTTTGATCATTATGGCAAACATAATTGTGAAGTTAATAATAAAATAGCTTAAAAGCATAAGAATTGGAGCAAATAAACTTATTCACATAACGAGTTTATTGTCTACTTAAAAGTATTTTATACAAAAAAAGTTAGGCGTTATTTAACTGGCAAGTTAGTCAAACGCCGCTTCTTGACGTGCCCAAGCTCTTTTAATGACATCTGCTTTTTGGCTGAACGTGTAATCCCACCAACCTTGAATCTCTTCAATAGTGCGATAGCAGCCTTGACAGTAGCCAGTGGCATTATCCATGCTGCACACATTTATGCAGGGTGATTCGATTACTGACGGTTCTAACATAGCATAATTTAATGTTGTTAACCTAAGATAATGCGCCGTGACATTGCTTAAACTTTTTGCCCGATCCGCATGGACACGGGTCGTTACGGCCAACTTTAACGCCGCCGCGCACAATAGGCGTACCGCTTGCCATTTGCGACATTTCTTCCTCGCTAAAGTTAGTAGTAGGGTTAGCTAACGCTTCTTCAAAATCAGCATGCTGGTATTGTACATTTTGCACGTTGGACACGGGTTCAATTGCTTCTAATTCCTCATGCGGCTTGACTTGCACCAGCATGGTGATTTTAGTCACTTCTGCTTTCACTGTGTTAAGCAAGTTTTCAAACAGCAAAAAGGCTTCGCGTTTATATTCTTGCTTTGGGTTTTTTTGCGCGTACGAGCGCAAGTGAATGCCTTGACGCAAATGATCAAGCGCCGCTAAATGCTCGCGCCAATGGCTATCAAGGCTTTGCAGCATAACAGAACGCTCAAATTGGCGCATTGTGTCATTGCTGGCTAACGCTTCTTTGGATTTGTAGGATGCATCTGCCGCTTCAAAAATACGCTCACGTAGCGTTTCTTCATGCAAATCTGGGTTATCTTCCAGCATTTTTTGCAACGGCAATTCAAGGCCGGCTTCGGCAACTAGCTCTTTTTCTAAACTTGGAATATCCCATTGCTCTTCTACGCTGCCTTGTGGAATATGCGTCGATATAGTTTGCGATAGCACATCACCGCGCATGGCGGTAATGGTTTCGCCTATATCGCTCGCTTCTAGCAGCTCGTTACGTTGCTCGTAAATAACTTTGCGTTGGTCGTTGGAAACGTCATCAAACTCTAATAATTGTTTACGAATATCAAAGTTACGGCCTTCAACCTTGCGCTGTGCATTTTCAATGGCGCGCGATACCATCGCATGCTCAATCGCTTCGCCTTCAGGCATTTTTAGGCGCTCCATAATCGCAGAAACGCGGTCGCCCGAGAAAATGCGCAGCAATTGATCATCCAGCGCCAAATAGAATCGGCTAGACCCTGGGTCGCCTTGACGGCCAGAACGGCCACGCAATTGATTATCCACGCGGCGCGATTCATGGCGTTCAGTGCCAATAATATGTAATCCGCCCGCAGCCACAACCGCATCATGGCGCACTTGCCAATCGGCCTTTAATTGCGCGGCTTTAGTTTCCTTTTCTGCATCACTTAAGCTAGCATCGCTACGAGCCGCATGAATACTGGCTTCTGGGTTACCGCCCAATACAATATCCGTGCCACGGCCTGCCATGTTCGTTGCAATGGTAATCGCAGCTGGTTGTCCTGCTTCAGCCACAATATGCGCCTCGCGCTCATGTTGTTTAGCATTAAGTACTTCGTGTTTCAAATTCACTTTTGTGAGTAGATTTGAAATGATTTCTGAGTTTTCAATTGATGTTGTGCCCACCAAAACAGGCTGGCTAATCGCCTGGCAAGCGCGAATATCCTCAATCACCGCATTATATTTTTCATTCGAAGTGCGATACACTTTATCCATGGCATCTTTTCGCAACATAGTGCGATGCGTTGGCACAACTACCGTTTCTAGGCCGTAAATCTGATTAAATTCATAGGCTTCGGTGTCAGCCGTACCTGTCATGCCGCTTAATTTTTCGTACATGCGGAAGTAGTTTTGAAAGGTGATAGAAGCCAGCGTTTGATTCTCTTTTTGAATCGCCACGCCTTCTTTGGCTTCAACCGCTTGGTGCAAGCCGTCAGACCAACGCCGACCTGGCATCATGCGGCCAGAAAACTCATCAACGATAATAATTTCGCCGTCGCGCACCACATAGTGTTGATCGCGATTAAATAAATTTTGCGCGCGTAGCGACGCGTATAAGTGATGAATTAAGGTGATATTGGCAGGCTCATACAAACTAGAACCTACTGGCAACAAACCAGAGCTAGTTAAAATAGCTTCTGCGCGCTCATGCCCTGCTTCGCTCATGGTTACCGTTTGCGCTTTTTCATCCACCCAAAAATCGCCATCGCCTTCTTCTTCTTGTTGCTTATTAAGTTGCAGTGCAACCCCATTAATTTGATTGTATAAATCCACGCTATTTTCGGCTTGGCCAGAAATAATCAGCGGCGTACGTGCTTCGTCGATTAAAATAGAATCTACTTCATCAACTAGCGCATACACCAGCTTGCGCTGTGTGCGCTCGTCTTGGGTAAACACCATGTTATCACGCAAGTAATCAAAACCAAATTCATTATTGGTGCCGTAGGTAATATCAGCGGCGTAGGCCAGCTGTTTGGCATCGTGCTGCATTTGCGATAAATTAATG
>JAYTEL010000115.1:0-2106 GCA_043735225.1 Methylotenera sp.
TACTCAACTTTAGTCAGCAACACACCTGCATTGCCGACCAATGCACGGCCTGGCTCAAATAATAATTTCACATTGCGTGCATTAATTTTATCTAAAATTGCTTTGGAGTAAACGCTAAAAGCAGGCGGCGTTTCATCCGCATAAGTAATACCAATGCCACCACCCACGTCAATGTGCGATATATGAATGTTTTTGGCTTCTAGCGTATCTACCAAGCCCAAAATTAAATCCAGCGCCTCAATAAACGGTGCAAGCTCGGTTATTTGCGACCCAATATGGCAATCGACGCCATGCACAGCAATATTGGACATCGCGGCAGCGGCTTCATAAACGCTAATCGCCTCATCAAACGCCACACCAAATTTATTGTTTTTTAAACCTGTAGAAATATAAGGATGCGTTTTAGCATCCACATTTGGGTTAACGCGCAGCGAAACAGGCGCGATTTTGCCCATGCTTTTTGCAACATCATTTAAGCGCGTTAACTCACTGGCAGATTCCACATTAAAGCAAAAAATACCCGCGTTTAATGCCGCGCGCATTTCGTCTGCAGATTTGCCAACGCCGCTAAACACAATCTTTTGCGCGTCGCCACCTGCCGCCAACACCCGCGCCAACTCGCCGCCAGACACAATATCAAAACCCGCGCCCATCTTGGCAAATACATTCAAAATGGCAATATTGGGGTTGGCTTTAACTGCAAAACAAACTAAGTGATTGGTGCCAACCAAACCCGCTTTAAAGCTGGTAAAAGCTTGCGTTAACGCGGCTTTAGAATACACATAACAAGGCGTATTAAACTCGGCTTCAATTTGGGTTAATGCTACATTTTCGGCATGTAATTCGCCTTTTTTCAAAGAAAATTGAGAGTTAAGATTAAAGTTAGTCAAGATAAGTATTTCTCTAATTGGTTAATGCGCAGGATTATTGGCTAGAGCGCGGTGCTTCGCCAGTTTTGTAGACATTAGATGTGTCAGGTTTAACTGATGTAGCTTGTGGATAGCGCTGCTCGGGAATATACAAAGGCCCCTTTGTGCCGCAAGCCGTTAGCATGCCGCAAGCAGTTAAAACGTAAACGACACTCACAATCAAACTAGCTATTTTTGTTGACATTGCAACCCCTGCATAAAGTTTAAACATTTTCAAAACAATATTTTATCACCAATGTGCCGCGCGCAATAATGAGACCCTTCTGAATATTGAGGGCTTAAATTTGTGCTTATTTTTAAATTAGCTAAAAAACTAACCGTTCATTCTGTCAAATTACCCGATTATCGGATGCTGCTAGACAAGCCAAGGAGGTCTTGGGCATGATGCAATCATCTGAATTGGAAATATCATAAATGCAGCAAATTGCTTATAAAGACAAAGGCTTTACACTTGTTGAACTGATGATAACTATTGCTGTAGTGGCTATTTTGGCTGCAATTGCTATACCAAGCTTTAACGGGATTATGGCTAATGTGCGCATGAAAAGCGAAATAGACATGATTGCCTCAGACTTAAGTTTTGCACGCAGCGAAGCTGCCAAGCGTGGGTTAGATATTAGTGTTTGCCCTAGTCTCGGTTGTACTACTACCAGCTGGACAGGTGGATGGACAATTTTTCAAGGAACATTGAGCACAACTATAACAACTGCTAATACTATTAGGTCGCAGTATCCTTTGGCCAGTTCAGACACCTTAACTTCAGCAGGCAGTCTTGCTGGCGGCGTTAGTTTTAATCGTAGCGGTTTTACCTATGCCGACGGCCAAATTACTTTGCATGATTCTGCTAATACAACTGCGTTACGAAGATGCTTCAAGTTTACGACAATTGGAAAATGGGCTATCGATACAGGGTCAAATTGCTCATGAAATACAATATTAAATATATAAAAGAATTACCAAATACAAAACAAGCTGGCTTTTCAATGCTTGAGGTGTTGATTGCATTGGTTATTATTTTATTTGGTATATTGGGCGCAGCAGGCGTACAGTTAAGTGCCATTAATAATGCCAATATTGCAAAGCAAAAAAGTTTGGCGTCAATGGTTGTGTCAAATATCGTGGCGCGTATGCAGGGCAACTCAATATTTTGGGCAAAAAATACCGCAAGCTACACTAG
>JAYTEL010000116.1:0-4776 GCA_043735225.1 Methylotenera sp.
TAAGGTGGATTTTACAAGTGCCATGTTTTAATTATTAAATTGGTTCTGCTGAAACCAACGCGTAAGTTCGTCCATTTGCGCGTGTTTGGTTAAATCGACTTGAATGGGCGATATTGAAACCATATTTTGCGAAACCGCAAAAAAATCAGTCCCTTCGCCGCCATCATTGGGCTTGCCAGCCGCGCCCACCCAATAAACGGTTTCGTTGCGCGGGGTTTTTAGCTGAATCACAGGCTCGGCCTTATGGCGCTTGCCTAAACGTGTAACAGTGCGGCCTTTCAATTGCGCATATGGCACATCTGGCACGTTTATATTTAGCAATGTTGGCGACGCAAAATTCGCTTTTTGGTAATGTTGCACCATTTCAACCGCCACTATAGCCGCGGTTTCAAAATGTATGCAGTTATGCTGCGACATGGAAATGGCAATAGAGGGAATTCCCAATAAATAACCCTCCATCGCTGCCGCCACTGTACCGCTATAAATGGTGTCATCACCCATATTTGCGCCATCGTTAATGCCCGAAATTACCATATCGGGCATCTCATCCATTAAGCCAGTTAGCGCGATGTGCACGCAATCAGTTGGCGTACCATTCACATAAAAAAAGCCGTTACTGGCTTTTTTAACGCTTAAAGGGCGATCTAGGGTGAGCGAATTGCTAGCGCCACTACGATTACGCTCGGGCGCTACCACGGTAATATCCGCTATTTTAGCCAAATGTTCGGCCAAAATGTTAAGCCCTGGCGCAAAATAGCCATCGTCGTTTGATAGTAGTATTTTCATACGCCTATTATGTTAGATATCTTCATTCGCCTATTATAATTGATGCACGGATTATTGCGGCGGCTGACGCGTGAGTTTGGCGTAAAAAATTGTACAAACAAAAAATAAAAGCGTTAATGCCACTTCTACCAGCGCCAATTTTGCCGATAAACCTTTATCAGCCCATGCGCGCACAACGCCTTCGGTAAAGTAGAATAGTATAAACATGCTGGCCCATTGGTAGGTATAGCGCTTGCCTTTTAAAATGCCAAATAAAGGAATTAGCAAGGGCGCAGCTTTCAGCATGAGTAAAGAGCCGCCAGGCTTAAGTGGTGCTAATAAGGCTTCCCATGCAAGGCACAACAATATCAGGGCGACAAGGCTGGCGCTTGCGCCCAGTTGCAACGCTTTTAGCCTATCCTTTATTAATGGGGGTGCTTGGTTGACACTCATGCGCGCACCATTTTGCTTAACGCCACAAATGCTGCGCGGGCAGAGTTTGCATCAACAATCGGTGATTCAAAACTAAAACGCAATATTTTAATATCATCATCTACCACCGCTTCCACATCAAAACCGTCGCAATCTATGCCAATTAAATTGACGCGCTTTGGCGAAGCACTATAAAAATGTTGGCAATATTGCATAATACTGTCTTGATGATCGGCGTTCATGTGTTCAATCATACTGGTTTCAAGCGCTGCGATTGAATTTGAATTTTTTATATCCACTATCTCGTCACCTGCCATCCAGCCCATTTTGCCAAAGCCTGCAATGTAACGCGCTTGGGTAATGTTAATGCGATAAAACTGAAAATCGTGCATGGCCAAATAGCCAGTAGAATCAGGCAGATAGCGACAATAACGCGCCATTAATTCGGTATTATTTTTATCCAGTTTTTCTGCATCACCAATTAATGTTAAGCGGCCATTGGCATGTAAATCTTCGGCATTTTTTAGTTCGCTTTGAATCACCAATAACGATATTTTAGGGTTGGCAATAATATTTTTAGTGTGCTCGGCAATGTTAGAGATAAATAAAACAGGCTGGCAATCGTGCCCCAACACAAACGGCATCACTGAGCCAAACGGATAGCCATCAAACTTTACTGAAAAGCTCGATAAAACGCCGCTCCGTGTGCTGCGCAAAAATTGTTTTGCTTCAATTGCTAGATTCATCAATATTCGCTTTTCCCGAGCTAACTGTTTTGTAGTTGACTAGTTGTATGTTAAATCCGTTCGTGTTGATCGGTTCGTGATGATCTTTTCGAAGTGATCAATTTGAAGTAATCAATTTGAAGTGATCCGTTCGCGGTGAGCTTGCGGAACCATTGGCATTAATTCACATTTAAATAAATCAATAAAGCCTTCGACAAGCTCAGGGCGAATGGTACATTTTATTTTTAATTTAATTTCAACGCAGTTTCAGCCAAGCGTTTACCCAGCGCCATACACAGTTTTTTTTCATCATCAGTGATTTTTTTATCATCAAGCGCTCCCCCCACATGGCTTGCACCATAAGGCGTTCCGCCACTTTGCGTGTTGGCTAATGCAGGCTCAGAGTATGGCAAACCCACCATAATCATGCCGTGATGCATCAGCGGCAGCATCATGGTTAGCAAAGTGCTTTCGTTGCCACCGTGCATGCTACCCGTGCTGGTAAATACACACGCTGGCTTGCCAATTAACGTGCCTTTGAGCCAAAGTGATGTGGTGCCATCCAAAAAATATTTCATCGGCGCCGCCATATTGCCAAAGCGCGTTGGACTGCCAAGTGCAATACCAGCACATTCTTCTAAATCCTGTAACTCGCAGTATGGGTCACCACTGTTGGGGATTTCAGGTTCAGTTGCCTCGCAATTAGTGGATACTTTTGGCACGGTGCGAATGCGCGCTTTAATGCCAGCAACACTTTCAACACCACGCGCAATCAACTGCGCCATTTCTTTAACGGCGCCGCCTTGGGAGTAATAAAGAACTAGAATTTCACTCATTTGCAAAACCTTAAAAATTCAAACTAAAATAATTGTCACTACCGCACAGGTTGCAATCCATATTGATTTTTAAACACTTTAAAATGGATTGCCATTTGGCGGAAATGTCGATGTTGATTAAATGTGTTTTTTACTTAAATCGGCAGCTTTGCCAATATAACTAGCTGGTGTCATCTCAAGCAACGCTTGTTTGGCATCTGCTGGAATGTTTAATTGAGCGATAAATGCGTGCAGAGAAGCTTTATTAATTCCACCTTTACCTCGCGTGAGTTCTTTTAGCTGCTCATAGGGGTTTTCTATTCCATATCGACGCATCACCGTCTGTATTGGCTCAGCGAGCACTTCCCAACTTGCATCTAAATCTTGCGCCAATTTTTCTGGATTAATTTCTAGCTTGTTCAAGCCGCGTAAACATGAATCGTAACCTAGCAGCGTATAGCCAAACGCGACGCCCATATTGCGTAACACGGTTGAGTCTGTCAGGTCGCGCTGCCAGCGTGAAATCGGCAATTTCTCGGCCATGTGGCGCAAAACTGCATTAGCCAAACCCAAATTGCCTTCGCTATTTTCAAAATCAATCGGGTTAACTTTGTGCGGCATAGTGGATGAGCCGATTTCGCCCGCTTTGACTTTTTGTTTGAAATAACCAACCGAAATATAACCCCAAATATCTCGATTTAAGTCAATCAAAATAGTATTAATGCGCGCAAAATTATCAAATAGTTCAGCCATGTAATCATGCGGCTCAATTTGAATAGTCATTGGGTTATAAGTTAGCCCTAAATTCTCAACGAATTTTTGTGCAAACGCTTCCCAATCAAATTGTGGGTAAGCCGAACAATGCGCGTTAAAATTGCCTACCGCGCCGTTAATCTTGCCCAGTATCTCATTGTTTTTTAACTGTTTTTGTTGACGTTGCAAACGATACACCACATTCGCCAACTCTTTACCCATAGTCGTGGGGGATGCGGTTTGGCCGTGCGTGCGTGCCAACATTGGTGCGTTTGCAAGCTCATGCGATAGCGCGGATAAACGCGTAATTAAATCGCTAAGGTAGGGCAGCATCACAGCGTCACGTGCGTTTTTTAGCATTAAACCGTGCGATAGATTGTTGATGTCCTCCGACGTGCAAGCAAAGTGAATAAATTCGCTGGCTTTTTTAATTTCTGGATTCGCGTCAAACTTCTCTTTAAGCCAATATTCTAGCGCCTTTACATCGTGATTAGTCCGTGCTTCAATCGCTTTTACTTGCGCGGCATCGGCTTCTGAAAACTTGGCAATTGTTGCATCTAGTTCTTTAATCGTATCTGCACTAAACGGCGCAATTTCTTGCAACTCTTTAGCGGCAGATAATGCTTTCAGCCATTCTACTTCCACCCAAGCGCGGTGTTTAATCAGCGCATATTCACTAAAATAGGGTCTTAAGGCGTCAAGTTTAGTTTGGTAGCGGCCATCGAGAGGAGATAGCGCGTTTAAGGTGGTGAGCGACATAAAAAAGCTTTCAAGCGGCAATTCAATAAAACAACATTTTACCCTAAAACATACATTCGCATTAGAGCTGATACATTCAGATTGACCAAGTTGATTGATTGGAATAAACTCCCATATTGGGAGAAATAACAATGCGTGTAATTGCAAAAAGCACATTAGTGCGATTTTGGAATAAGCCTGAAAATAATGATGCAAAAGGTGCGTTGCAAAGCTGGTACGACGAAGCAATGAAGGCTGACTGGAAGACGCCGCAAGACATTAAAGCGCATTACAGAAGTGCGAGTATTTGTGGCAATAATCGGATTGTATTTAATATTGCAGGCAACAAATATCGTTTAGTGGTAGAAATGCAATATCAAGCAGGCATTGCGTGGATTAAGTTTATAGGCACGCATGCGCAATATGACAAAATTAATGTGGAGAACGTGAATGAATATTAAACCGATTAGAAATGATGAAGATTTGCGCGCAGCTTTTAAGCGCTTAGAGCTTGTCTATCAAGCCCAAGAAGGTAGTGCTGAGGCGGA
>JAYTEL010000117.1:0-9405 GCA_043735225.1 Methylotenera sp.
AATACCTGTACCGTTACCGCGGTTAGAGGTATTGCAGACCAATACTTGGATGACCGCAACTTAACTGGCCTGAGCGTGTTAATGGGCGGCGGCCGTAAATGGTTTTTACCCAACACTTCTGGTAGCGTTAGTCCGCAACCAGTTAATGGATCGCAGCGCCGTAACGCCAATGATTATGTGTTGTCTGCTGACATAGTTGCAGGCTGGGGCGCAGCAATAGGCGCGCTTGACCCAAGCCGTGATTTAATTACAGATTTTCAAACTGCTGGCTTTACGTATGTATCAGATAACGCATCCTTACAATCTGCTGGTACACCAAGCAAGTTATTGGGCTTATTTGCCTATTCAAACATGAACGTGGCGTTTGATAAGATTAATGGCCGCCGCGGCGCAACAACCGTTGTAAACGACTATGGCTTTCCTGATCAGCCCATGTTGGATGAGATGACCAAAAAAGCAATTGACGTGTTAGCCCAAAATCCAGCAGGCTTTGTGTTAATGGCTGAAGGTGCCTCTATCGACAAGCAAGCGCACAATATGGACAGTGACCGCTGGATTGAAGAAGTAATTGAATTTGATCGTGCTGTTCAAGTGGCTAAAGATTTTGCAACAGTTAACCCAGATACATTGGTAATTGTAACGGCAGACCACGAAACAGGTGGTGCAGCGATTATAGGTGCATCAACTGTAACGGATGCTGCATTACGCGCTAAAACCAATACAACAGCCAGCATGCGCGACAGCGTTGTGGGTACTTATCAAGCGGCTAAATTTCCTAAATATACCATGTCTGCCGATGGTTACCCTGCAACGACAGATATTGATGGAAAAATGTTAATTGGTTATGGCGGCAATGCAGACCGTTATGAAGCTTGGGTATCAAATACAAAACCAGTGCAAGATTCACAACAACCTTTTGTCGGTACGGCGCCGTTAAATACTTACCCAGCTACTGCAAGTGTGCGTAACAATAGCACTGGTTATTTGGTGACTGGACAAGTGCCGGGTGACACTGCTGTGCATACCGCAACAGACGTTCCGCTATCTGCATTTGGACGTGGCGCTGCATTATTTACAGGTTTAATGGATAACACCGACGTGTTCTTTAAATTTGGACAAGCAGCTATTGGCGGCGTGAAGTAACTTAACCTAATCAGCGCTTGTTGTAAGGCTATGTGTTGTAAATACAAGCGCTGAAAAATACTTGAAAGTGAGATTAATATGAATAGAAATTCAAAAAAAATGGTTAAAAGTTTGGTACTTGCTGCTACTTTTAGTGTTGCTTCAGTTTCGGCATTTGCAGACTATAGTTTTAATTTTGATGGTGTAGCTAGCGGCACATCAGCTAACAATTCCATAGTCAATCCGTATTCAGATGTGAGTTTTTTAAGTGGCTTTGTAACAGCCGATTTAGATGCAAACGGTTTTGAAATTTTAGACATGAACAATCAAACGATTCCAGGCTTTACGCATTGGGAGACTTATCAAGACAGTGATATTCGCGTTAGAGACCCGCAATTTTACAGTGCTGGTGTTGCGCCTAGTGGTGCAAATGCGCTTGATGCTAAATTTGATCAAGTATTCATTAAGTTTGCAACTGCGCAGAATCTAACTTCATTCTCAATGCAGTTAGATAACAGTACATTTGGCAACCTTGGCGTTTCTAACTTGTTTTTTTTAAACGCTGCAGGCAAAACAATTAGTACTGTTGGGTTTGACCAATCACAATCTGGTAGCATCATCACATCTGGCGCGGTTAGCAATATTAGCGGCATTATCTTAACTAGCGGTAAGCTTTACGATAACATTAACATCGCCACGGCTGCAGCAGTGCCAGAGGCGGATAGTTATGCGATGTTTGTGGCGGGCTTAGGATTAATGGGCGCAGTAGCACGTCGTCGCAACACAAAAAGAAAGCATTAATTATCTTAAAAGACCTTAACAAGAAACTCATTTTCTAGTTTGCAACAACAATGGCACAGTAAACTGTGCCATTTTTGTTTTTGCGGCAAATATCTTAATCGTTTGTGGCAGAATAGACTCTGAGCTTTACAGAATTTGCCCCCAAGGAAAAATATGGACGTTTTTGATAAAATAATGGCTTATAACGCGGGCCGAGAACCAGAACGTTTTCAAATGAAACTTACCGCCATGCAGGCAAACCCGTTTACGTTTTTGCGTGGCACATGTCATCTTTTCTATGAAGATTGGCATACGAGCTTGACTCAAATCAAAAGCCCCTCTGCTTGGATTTGCGGTGATTGTCACTTAGAAAATTTTGGCACTTATAAAGGGGATAATGGGCTAGTATATTTTGATTTAAATGATTTTGACGAATGCGCACTCGCGCCTTGCCTATGGGAGCTAACTAGATTATTGACTAGTTTGATTTTGGCAGCCAAAAGCCTGAAATTAAACGCATCTCAAACCGATAAACTTCTTTGCAAGTTACTATTGCGCTATGCTCAAACATTAGCGTCGGGCAAGGCAAAATGGGTAGAACGTAAAACCGCTAATGGTATGGTGAAACAACTATTAACTAATTTAAATACGCGAACACAAAAAGAGTTTTTAGCTGACCGAACTGAATTGCGGGGTAGCGTGAATGCACTAACAATAGATGGCAAGCGCGCATTAAAGCTGAATAAAACCGATAAAGCTGAAGCTTTAGATTTATTTAAAACCAGCATGCAAGCTTTTAATAAAAATGACTTTTATTATCCACTGGATATTGCCCGTCGCGTTGCAGGTACAGGTAGTTTGGGCATAGAGCGTTATGTAGTACTTGTTGCTGGGGATAAAGGCAGGCACAAATTAATTGATATGAAAAAAACTGTTGCCAGCGCTCTTAATCCATATTTGTCGCTTAAGCAAGCAAAGTGGCACAATGAGGCGTATCGCGTGACAACGATACAATCGTATTCGCAAGCAATGCCGCCTGCATTATTAAAGCCAACCTCCAACGCAAATAACGCATATTTAATCAAAGAGCTGCAACCCTCGCAAGATCGTCTGAATTTAAGTTTGTGGAATGGTAAGTTAAACAAGTTGGATAATGTATTTGAAACCATGGCAGATGTGGTGGCATGGAGTCACCTGCGTAATGCTGGCTATTTAAAAGCTGATACTCGCGAAAACCTTATGCGTTTTGGTGCAGAAGTTGATTTATGGCAAGTACAGACGATTGATGTTGCAAAAGCAGCCGCAAACCAGACAGTTAGCCAATGGCAGGCATACAAAAAGGCGTTTGCATCACATTTAAAGAAAAGCCGCGATCTTAAACCCTAAGAGAATTACTTTTGCGTGAGATGATTAACTTTTAGATTGTTAGATTCTAGATTATTAGATTCTAGGTTATTAGGTTCTAGTTTATTAGATTCTAGATTCAAACGCATAATATCATCGAAAGTCATGGTGCCGATACCTAAGGGGTCGTCATGATAATGGCTCATCGAAAAGCGATAGTCATCAATCGAGTTAATCTCATTTTCAATTCTTAATTCGCGTAATCTTGTCAGTAATTTCATCTGTAAATTCCTAAATTTCTCTTTTAACTTACAAAATTGTAACTTAGCAATATGTCAGTTTTGTGCAAAAACCTACTGGTAACTTATTTAATTGTTGATAGGACTTTTTAAATAAATACATATAGATGTCATATTCCTGATTTATATTATTTGCATAAACAGAGAAGCTAAAAAACATCCCATGAAATTTCAGCAACAACTCAGTTTTAATAAATCGCTCAGCTCGCACATGCTCATCAAAATACTGATAGATCCAGTATTGATGGTCGCAACTTTGTTTTGTTTCGCCATTTATTTTGAAAATAGATTGCCATCAGAGTATGTCGTTTTATCTATCTTATTGTTTGCATTAAGCTTTCCTGGCTCGTGGGCAGACTCTAAAAGTGTTAAAGCAGAAATTTTGAATACTTTAGAGCAATGGTTACTTATTTTGGGTGTTTTACTAATTTTTGGTTACACAACAGGACTATTAGATCACTTTTCACAACAAGTTATTTTGCTGTGGAGCTGGGTGACGCCACTGGTGTTGATATGCGCGCATTGGCTGGCAAGTCGATATTTATCCAGCCCGTATTATATTGCCAGCGTTAAAAAAACTGCGGTGATTGTCGGCGTAAACGAGTTAAGTCATCAGTTAAAAGCGCGCATAGAAAACAATTTAGAGCATGGTATTGCGCTTAGAGGTTTTTTTGATGTGATTTCTGATCGACCTGCACAGCAACTAGTGTCAGATACAGCAATGTTTATCGGAGATGTGGAGCAATTATCTATTTATGTAAAGCAACACGCTATTGATATTATTTATATTGCGCTACCACCTTCACTGCATAAAAAAATTATGGCTGTGCTAGATGATTTAAAAGATACCACTGCATCCATTTATTTTGTGCCCAATTTTTTTATGGCAGATCTAATTCAAGCGCGTATTGATGAAATTGGCGGCATGCCTATCGTCGCGATGTGTGAAACGCCGTTTTCTGGCTTCAACGGATTTGTTAAAGGCTTTAGCGATTTAATTATCGCCAGCATTATTTTATGTCTTATTTCGCCAATACTTATTGCACTAGCAATTGGCGTTAAGTTAAGTTCAAAAGGCCCAGTATTGTTTAAGCAAAGGCGCTACGGCTTGGATGGCAATGAAATCGTTGTGTATAAATTTAGATCAATGACTGTGGCAGAAGATAGCCACATCGTCGTGCAAGCCACAGTCAATGATAAGCGCGTCACTCAATTTGGCAAATTTATTCGCAAAACTTCTCTAGATGAGTTGCCACAGTTTATTAACGTGCTGCAAGGCCGCATGAGTATTGTAGGGCCTAGGCCGCATGCAGTTAGCCATAATGAGTTATACCGAAAGCTGATTAAGGGCTATATGGTTAGGCATAAAGTGCGGCCAGGCATTACAGGATGGGCGCAAATAAACGGCTTTAGAGGTGAAACAGAAACGGTAGACGATATGCAAAAGCGAATTGACTTTGATATTGAATATTTAAAAAAATGGTCACTTGGTTTGGATCTAAAAATTATTCTTAAAACAGTTTTACTGATATTTAAAGATTCAAAAGCCTATTAACATGAAAACTGAATTGTGAGTGCCTGACTAAATTTGCAAGCCTTATCCGAAAAGGAACGTGGCTAGTAACAAAAGACTAGGCTTTATTATTCAATTGTAACCTTGCTTGTTTAAACTTATCCAATCAAATCTAGTATGGTGAGAATCAAAATGAATAAAGCACAAAACTTACAAATAAACCTGCAAAACACATTACAAGCTAAATCGAAAATTATTTTGCTATTAGCGTTAAGCCTGTTAACAGTAAATGCAAACGCAGCCCCAATCACATTGTCGGGCTCAAATTTTGATATTATTTACGATAGCGCATTAACTGGCTTATTCGGTACACCTATTTTATCGGGCAATGCTATTTTTTTTACGCCAATTAGCTTTAAAGCAGAATCGTTAAATGGCAATGGTGTGGTGACGGCAAACTCTACAATTAACCTAAGTATTATTGAGCATAACAATATAAATATTACTAGTTTAAACTTATTAGAGCGAGGCGATTATCGATTGGTTGGCAACGATAGCGTTGTAGGCATTGGAGGGCAAACTCGGGCGTTTGATCTTTCTAATCCTTTTATTGAAAGTACCGATGCAATTAGCTCTGCCAGTAATTTAACGATTAAAAATACTATTGTTGATAGTTCTACCCACAACTGGACATCATCATCATTTATTTCATTGGTAGATGCTAAGTGGGCGAATACAAAGTCTTTTAATTACACCATTGAAAACTTGTTAACTGCCTATACCGAACCGACTGCAACTGGGCCAAAAGTTGCCTTCATTGAGAAAAAATTTGCAGGATCATCAATATCTTTAATCGTATCAACCGTGCCAGAAGCCAACACCAATGCGTTATTGTTAACAGGCTTGGGCGCAATAGGTTTTATTGCGCGCCGCCGTAAATTAGGCTAATAAATTTTTTACACTGTTGCAATATTAATTTAATAATATTAAGGTGGCGGCTAATTAAGGCCGCCATTTTTTATGGGCGATAAAAATTATTGATGAAACGTTTTAATATCTTTATGCTGTTGATTTTGCTATTAATATCAGCGGAAGCTTTTGCTGCGGATTCAGCTATTAAGCCAATTAACGTCGCCGTTGTTGTTAATTCTGCAGATGTTAACAGCCTAGAAATTGGCCGGTATTATCTAAAATTACGTGATATTCCTAAACAAAATTTAATCAAAGTAAAAATTCCAAACAGCCCAAAAATGCTGACTGTCGCCCAGTTTGATCAGTTAAAGCAAAAAATTGTCGACCAATTAAAGCCTGATATTGAGGTAATTTTGCTGGTTTGGACAGCGCCTTATGCGGTTGAATGCAATTCAATTACATCCGCCCTAACACTTGGTTACGATGCCAACCAATGCTTGAATACTTGTAGCGTTGGTAAACCGAGTGCTTATTATGATAGCGCTGTTAGTAGGCCATCGGCACTAGGTTTGCGCTTAACAATGCTAATGCCAACTGAATCAATAAAACAGGCAAAAGCGTTAATTAATCGCGGTGTGCTAAGTAACTTTCAACATAGTAAATTTCAACATAGTAAATTTCTACAAAGTGGGCTTCAACAAAGTGGATCTCAACACAATGAAACGAACGCGTACTTTCTGATTACCTCAGATTTACAGCGCAGCACAAGGGCAATATTTTTTCCTAAAACCAGTTATATTCCCGACAAAAAACTACAGATTAATACTTTACTTACGGATAGTATTCAGCATAAAAAAGATATTATGTTTTATCAAACAGGGTTAATTAGCGTGCCAAACTTAGATACGCTCACTTTTTTGCCGGGCGCGTTGGCTGATCATCTTACTTCAACAGGCGGTGATTTACAGGGCAACGGGCAAATGAGTAACTTAAGCTGGCTAAAAGCAGGTGCCACAGCTAGCTACGGATCTGTGTCAGAGCCTTGTAATTATTGGCAGAAGTTTTCCAACTCAAGCGTACTGCTGGCACATTATCTTTCAGGAGAAACAGCGGTTGAAGCGTATTGGAAGAGCGTTGCTTGGCCATCGCAAGGGGTATTTATTGGAGAGCCACTTGCAGCGCCTTATTGCCGTTATTGTGGAATAAGATAAACAAACTTTTATTAACAAAGTTTTCCAGTTACTTCTACCATCGTCACAGCTCGTTCGGGCTATTCTAGTTATATTTAACTACTTTTTTACAAGAATTAAGTCAAATTGTCACAATTAAGCATTATTCTATGCATCCATTTAAGCTTCTTTTATTAAACAAAGTAGTTTGCAATCGTCATATCCAAGCTTTGAATAATCCTTTATATTTTATCAATATAATTATTGGTTAATTCGATAAGTTTTTATTTAAGCCAATAGCCCAATCGGGCTAATCTAGTCCTATGTAACTATATTTTTAATAAAAAATTAATCTTTTTGTCATATCAATAGAACATTATTACTCTTTTAATCAAGGAGTTTAAAATGAAATTTTTTAATAAGGTTTTAGCGTGCGGTTTAATCGCATTCTCAGGCGTTGCTACAGCAAACGTAAATAGTCCACATGCATTTAAAGCGCCGTCAGCTGATAAGTTGTATGTTGCAAGCGCGGGTGAGGTAATGGTGACATTTTTATCAAAAACTGCCGCTTATTCTAATGATTTATTTCTGCAAGGTTCAACAACTAAAATTTTAAATAACCAAACTGCGTCGCAAGGTCAACAATATTCTCTTGGTAGTTTTCAGGCGGGTGCAGAATTAGCTTTTAATATATTCGTCAATAATACTGGACATAGTTTTTACAGCGGGCTTGCCAGCAATAATGCAGACAAACTAATTCACAGTGCATTTGAATTAAATCCAAATAACACAGTTACCATGGGTTTTGAAGATATTATGTTTGGCGGCGACAAAGATTATGATGATATGGTTTTTACCTTAAGTAATGTGACGATGGCTAGCGCCGCTGTTGCCGCCGTACCAGAAGCGCAAAGCTATGTAATGCTGTTAGCGGGTTTGTTGATGCTTAGTCTAGCCAAGCGTCGTAAAGATTAATATGATTATTGGTGGTTAAGGTGGCTAAATCTGCAACAGATTAGCCACTTTTAAGCTGTGAATAGCTTGCACGTTTCAACTAGCTAACAGTTTTAAAAAACTATTTTGTTTATGACAAAGATGTCATAAATCTGCAATTAATTTGCAACAAAAAATAACTAATATTGAAACCCGAAGCTAATTTTGCGACTTCAATATGCCTTTCAACAACCAATCAATCAAACTTTTGTACAAAAACCAAGGTTTCACCCTGCTCGAATTATTGGTTGTGATGGTTATTATTGGTTTACTAGCCGGTTATGTAGGGCCAAAATATTTTGAGCAAATTGGCAAATCAGAAACTAAAACAGCACGTGCGCAAGTTGATTCATTAGGAAAAGCGCTCGATCAATATCGTATTGACGTGGGCCAATATCCAACAACCGAGCAAGGTTTAGCCGCGCTTAATAAAAGTCCTAATAACCTTGCAAAATGGTCAGGACCTTATCTTGCAAAGACAATTCCAATTGACCCTTGGGGCGCTTCTTATCAATATAAATCCCCTGGTGAACACGGCGAATATGATTTGTATTCATTTGGCAAAGATGGTCAGCAAGGTGGTACAAAAGAATCTGTGGACGTTGTTAGCTGGTAGAGCCGCATCATGGAATACCAAGTTAAAGCGGTGCGTGGCAAAGAGATGGTACTTTTTAGTATCTCGGCAAACCATGCAGCAGATGCACTATCGCAAGTTAAAACGCGTGGTTACATACCAATTTCTGCCAAGGCTGCCAGTGCAACTATAACTAGTAGACGCAATAAAAAATTTCCCTTGCAGTTGTTTAGTCAAGAAATGTTGGCTCTGCTGGATGCAGGTTTAAATCTAGTAGAAGCGATTGAAACACTAGCCGAAAAAGAGCAGGTAAGCGAAATAAAAAGCGTGTTAGACAATTTACTGCAAGCCTTGTATCAAGGTCAAACTTTCTCAATAGCGCTTGAACAGCAGCCTAGTGTTTTCCCTGTTTTGTATATAGCGACAGTGCGGGCTAGCGAAAAAACGGGTGATTTACAAGAGGCTTTAAGTCGTTATGTAAGTTACGAGCAGCAACTTGGCTTGGTTAAAAAGAAGATTGTGTCGTCTTCTATTTACCCAATTTTGCTGATGGGTGTGGGTAGTTTAGTGATTATTTTTTTACTAGGCTTTGTTGTGCCCAAATTTAGTCGCATCTATGAAGGCAGCAGTGGCAATTTGCCCTTTTTATCTCAAGTATTGCTGGCTTGGGGTTTGTTTTTAGAAAGCCACGGTAAAGAG
>JAYTEL010000118.1:0-5200 GCA_043735225.1 Methylotenera sp.
CAAACTTAAAATATCTGCATATATGCCATTAGAAATTATTTTTCTGGCAATGTTGGCACTAGCGCCCGTAATGGGATTGTGTAAAAGGTAAAGACTGTAAGAAATTAGGCCCAACCATTGTAAAAAACCCCAATTGAGCCAAGTGTGCATTTTATTTTTAAGGCCAGCAAATAACAGAAAGCTTGCGGTGATGGCAACCGCTAGGCTAAAGCTGTCTTTGTAAATCATGCCAATACACAACAAAATCGCACAATATATGATAGCTACTTTTAATAAAAAGCCTTTATTAAGCCAGCCCCAGCATATTATTACTCCCGTTAAAAAGCTATACCAAAAACCAATAAATCCACCTTGCCAAAATACGCTTGAAACCAGCTGAAATGGCCAAAGTAGGGTTGCAAAACAAGTGGCAATAATGATTATGTTTCTTGCAAATGGAATGTTAAGTCGCTCATGTAAAGAATCAGCAAACCAAACAAGCATTGCAAAAGCAATATAAAATTGTACTTCAACACATAAAGTCCAAAAAACGATATTAATTTGTGGGGTGTTAAAAAAATCTTGAACAAATACAGTATGTTGCAATAACGCAATTAAAGATGGCGCGGTATAACTCAAATGTAAGGCTTTTGATTTTATAAATATCAACAATAGCGCTATACAAATTGCAAAGTAATAGGGCGGCGCAAGCCTAGTCAGCCGCCGTGCAATAAATTTGAACGCATTTTCAGCATCAAATTTAACTTTATGGGCAGTTAAGGCCATCACAAAGCCGCTTAACACAAAAAATATAGCTACGCCTAAATGCCCCCAACCAAAAAAAACATTGTAGGCAACATTTGGCAACATATTTTTTAGCGTTTCAATGTGTTGGCCTTCTGCCAAATGGTAGAGCACCACCCAAAATGCGGCAAGTCCACGCAAGCCGTCAGCAAATGATAGCCTTGTTTTTACCGCAATTGTTGAGTTATCAGAACTCAGATTATTTATTGCTGTAATCTGCATAGAACATTTTTTAAAGTGAATTAACGTTTATTAATTAACACAAATTCGCGCGTAGTTTCGCCTGTGTAAAGCTGTCTTGGGCGGCCGATTTTATGTTCTGGGTCGCTATTCATCTCGCTCCACTGTGCTATCCAGCCTGCGGTGCGCGCCAATGCAAAAATGGCGGTAAACATGCTGTTGGGGATTCCCATTGCGCGCATCACAATGCCGCTGTAAAAATCCACGTTTGGGTAGAGTTTTTTGCCAACAAAATAATCGTCTTCTAGCGCAATTTTTTCTAGTTCCATCGCCAATTTAAACATCGGATCATTTTGCAAGCCTAGTTCGTCAAGCACCTCGTGACAGGTTTTACGCATAATGGCCGCGCGCGGATCCATGTTTCTATAAACCCTGTGACCAAAACCCATTAACCTGAAGCTATCCGTTTTGTCTTTGGCACGTTTAATAAACTCACCAATGCGCGATACATCACCCATTTCTTCCAGCATGGTTAAAGTCGCTTCGTTAGCGCCGCCATGCGCTGGGCCCCACAGTGATGCAATGCCTGCCGAGATGCTGGCAAACGGGTTTGCGCCGCTCGAACCTACCAGCCTAACAGTAGAAGTAGAAGCGTTTTGCTCGTGGTCGGCATGCAGAATCAATATCTTCTCGAAAGCCCGCGCCAATACTGGGTTTGGCGTATATTCCTCGCACGGCGTGGCAAACATCATATGCATAAAATTCTCAGCATAATTAAGTTTATTTTGAGGTTGCATAAACGGCTGGCCAAGATTGTATTTGTAGCTCCACGCGGCAATGGTGGGCATTTTTGCCAGTAATCGATAAGCTGAAATTTCGCGATGTTGCGGGTTGTACACATCCATCGCATCAAAATAAAACGCACTCATACTGCCAACCACGCCAATCATCACCGCCATTGGGTGCGCGTCACGCCTAAAACCACGGAAAATATTGCTGAGCTGATCGTGCAACATGGTGTGGCCAGTGATGCGGCCATTAAATTTGGCTTTTTGCTCGGCGTTTGGCAACTCGCCATGCATGAGCAGATACGAAACCTCTAAAAAGTCGCAGTGCTCGGCTAATTGTTCAATTGGGTAACCACGGTGCAACAACACGCCCGCATCGCCATCAATATAGGTAATTGCCGAGTTGCAAGCGGCCGTAGCCATAAAGCCTGGGTCGTAAGTATAAACACCGTGTTTGCCAAGCCCGCGAATATCAATCACGTCAAAGCCCGCAGTGCCTGAAAGCACTGGCAACTCAATTGGTGCTGCATTGTTATCAAACGTAATAATGGCTTTGCTTGGTTTTGTCATGATGAGTCTTTTAATCGCTTTATGCTTGATATTATTTAAGATTATACGCAATGCAGATAAAGCTTGCTTAAACAGCCGTCAAATATGGCGATTTGCTTTATGAAAATATTTAGTATTTTATTTTGGGTAAATCGCGCCTAAAACCCGCAAGCCTGATGCGCCCGTGACGGCGGGCAAATTACTGGGTTTATTTTCAATACATTGTTTAGCCAACCACGCAAAAGCAACCGCTTCTACCCAGTCGATATCAATACCTAAAGCCATGGTGGATTGGATTGAGGCGCCGAATTCAGCTTCAATTAATTTGACTAACAAACTGTTATGCGCGCCGCCGCCGCACACATAAATTTCGTCAGTTTCAAAGCAATTCATTTTTATGCTATTTGCAATGGTAGTTGCCGTTAGCGCAACCAGCGTGCGCGCAACATCTTCTGATCTTAAATGTGGATACAGCAAATGTTGTGTTAACCAATGGTCGTTAAATAAATCGCGACCTGTACTTTTGGGCGGTGGCAGCGCAAAATAAGGCTCGGCAAGCATGTTGCTTAGCAAGCTTTCTAGCACAACGCCTGTTGCCGCCCATTCGCCATTGGCGTCATAATCTTTGCCAAGGCGCAGTTTAGCCCAGCTATCAATCAGCATATTGCCAGGGCCAGAATCAAAACCCAAGACTATTCCAGAATTTAAGCCTGCGCCATTTTTGCTAGGTCCATTTTTGCCAAAAACAGTTTTGCCAACACCAGTTTTGCCAAGATAAGTGATGTTAGCAATGCCGCCAATATTAACAATCGCGCGATTTTTGGATAAATCGCCAAATATCGCTTGGTGAAACGCTGGCACCAGCGGCGCGCCTTGGCCGCCAGCGGCAATATCGCGGCTTCTAAAATCGCCAATAACAGTGATATTAGTTAGCTCTGCCAGTAAGGCATTATTGCCAATTTGCAGGGTAAATTTAAGCTCTGGGCGATGCCGAATGGTTTGGCCGTGGCAGCCAATGGCGGTGATGTCCTTGGCCGATAAATTGTTAGTGGCAAGTAGTTGATTAACGGCTGTTGCATACAAGCCAGCAAGCTGGTTACCCAATAAAATAGCGGCTTCCAGCTCATTATCAGTGGGATTATGCAAGGCCAAAAGCGCTAATTTAAGCGCGGCAGGATAACGCAAAAAATGCGTCGCGATAAGCTTACAATCTACATCAAAGCGACAAAGCGCAACGTCCACGCCATCTAAGCTGGTGCCAGACATAATGCCGATAAATAACGGCGATGTATTAATCTTTTGCGGCAACACGGCTTCTGTTGAGTATTTCGATTTTTGCCATGTAATCTAAGCTCATGTCATCAAACGCTTTTTGGTATTTTGCATCAATCGGTATAACGGTTGCTAAGGCCACTGTGAGTGGGTCGTGGTGTACGCCGCCAATGAGAAACTCATAATGTAAATGTGGGCCAGTTGCCAAGCCTGTCATGCCAACAAAGCCGATAATTTCGTTTTGTAATACTTGCTGGCCTTTATGCAAACCTGCCGCAAAGCCAGACAAATGCCCATAAACCGTGCTAATTCCGCCATCATGTTTTAGTACAATAGCATTGCCATAGCCGCCTTTTTTGCCCACAAAATCTACCACGCCATCGCCAGAAGCCTTAACTCGTGTGCCTGTTGGCGCAGCTAAATCAACCCCTTGGTGCGCGCGCATGGTGTTTAAAATGGGGTGATAACGTGCTGACGTAAAACCAGAACTTACACGTGTAAACTCCACTGGTGAGCGCAAAAATGATTTATGCAAACTAATGCCATCAGGCGTATAGTAAGCAAATTTTCCCTCAGCATCGCCAAAATGTACCGCTTGATATTTTTTGCCATTATTCACAAATTCAACCGCCAGCACATTGCCTACCTTCATTAGCTCGCCGGCGTTATAAAACGCTTCATAAATGACTTTAAATTCATCACCTGGACGTAAATCGCCCTGAAAATCAATTTGTCCAGAAAAAATATCGGCAATTTGTAACGCAATTTGATCGGGAATCCCCGCGTCATCGGTCGCGCCA
The DNA here is from genome assembly GCA_043735225.1 of Methylotenera sp. GTDB lineage: Bacteria > Pseudomonadota > Gammaproteobacteria > Burkholderiales > Methylophilaceae > Methylotenera_A. The sequence goes on from JAYTEL010000118.1 coordinate 4,373, forward strand.
AATAAAGAACTGGTGATGATAGCGGATTTTAAAACCTGATGATTTTGTAAAACAAGCTTTTCAGTTGCAATTTGAAAGCCTTGCGGCGTTAAGCCAGCCACTAAAATAGTTTCGTTATCAATTTCATATTCTAAATGCAGTAATTTGCCAACTAAATTGGTTTTAATCTCCAATCTATGCTGTGGAATTAGCTCTCTATTAAGCGCGTGGGCCTCAGGTGCCAGCATTAAAAACTTAATGGCATCATCATCACGAATATTCATGCGCTTAAACAGGGTAAAAAGGGTATCGTCAGGTTTTACCGTATCAAGTTGCCAAAATACCTCATTGTGATTAATGACGGTCACGGGCAATGGCAAGGTTACGTCTTCTACAACGGTATTAATGGCAACATGCTGATTAGGAATGGATTGCGAACTATTTGACGCGCCGCTAATTGCTGCCAAAACACCAAAAACAAGTATAAGTAATACAAGCAAGTGCCACCGCAGTTTAATTTTACGCAAGTTGAACATTAGGTTTTGCGTTAAAATATTAAAGCTTGGCTTTTTGTTAAAATGTTGATGGTTTTCTTGCATATTAAATAACCAAATAAATGATAAAGTATCGCCTAAATGATTGAATTGTATAGTTTACCGTTTTAATTAGCAGATACATAGTAACAGAATTTTTAAATCTATAAAAAGTAACAAATTGTAAAAACTAACGCAATATTGTTGCGGCCACAATCGGAAAAAACTGTGAATAAAGATATTAATCAATCATTAGCCATCATTAAACGCGGGTGTGCAGAGCTTTTGTTAGAGGCCGAATTAATCGAAAAGTTAA
>JAYTEL010000119.1:0-3375 GCA_043735225.1 Methylotenera sp.
ATACAAACTAGAACCTACTGGCAACAAACCTGAGCTAGTTAAAATAGCTTCTGCACGCTCGTGGCCCGCCTCGCTCATGGTGACGGTTTGCGCTTTTTCGTCTACCCAAAAATCGCCTTCGCCTTCTTCTTCTTTTTGCGCAGTTAATTGCAACGCAACAGCGTTAATTTGGTTATATAAATCAATACTATTTTCGGCTTGGCCCGAAATAATCAGCGGCGTTCGCGCTTCGTCAATTAAAATAGAATCGACTTCATCAACTAGCGCATACACCAGCTTGCGCTGAGTGCGCTCGTCTTGGGTAAACACCATATTGTCGCGCAAATAATCAAAGCCAAACTCGTTATTGGTACCATAAGTAATATCGGCAGCGTAGGCTAATTGTTTGGCATCGTGCTGCATTTGCGATAAATTAATGCCAACGCTTAAACCCAAAAAGTTATACAACTTACCCATCCACTCGGCATCGCGCTTGGCTAAGTAATCGTTCACCGTCACCACATGCACACCTTTGCCGGTGATGGCATTTAAGTACACGGGCAGCGTTGCCACTAGCGTTTTGCCTTCACCCGTGCGCATCTCGGCAATTTTGCCAGAATTAAGCACCATGCCGCCTATCATTTGCACATCAAAATGACGCATGCCAAGTGCGCGCACACTACCCTCGCGCACTACTGCAAACGCTTCAGGCAGCAATTTTTCTAAACTTTCGCCTGCGGTAAAGCGTTGTTTAAATTCTTCGGTTTTTGCGCGCAACGCGTCATCTGATAATGCTTGCGTGGCAGGCTCTAATGCATTGATTTCTTTTACTTTTTGGAAATATTGCTTAACTAAACGGTCATTTCTAGTGCCGAAGAATTTTTTGAACAACGTGGGTAACATGAAAGGACACCGATTTTCCGAAATATCGGAAACCTCTAAATTAAATTTGACGAAAAAATACTGGTTATTATAAATTTAGCTTTTAGCAATTATTAAATTGGGATTTTGCCCTTATATTTCAAGGCCTTCAAGCTGTTAAAGATGCGTCCAATTAACTGCCTAAATACTTGCGCGGGTCTAGCGATTCGCCATTTAGTCGTATCTCGTAATGCAGATGCGGCCCAGTAGAGCGGCCTGTACTGCCGATTTCTGCAACTTCTTGGCCTTTTACCACGCGATCCCCCGCGTGAACCAGCAATTTTGAAGCATGTGCATAACGCGTCTCTAAGCCAGAGCCATGTGAAATTTTAACTATATTACCATAATCGGGAGTATGTTCTGCGAAAGACACAATGCCATCAGCTGCTGCGCGAATAGGCGTACCCATGTTGGCAGGAAAGTCCAATCCTTCATGAAATGCCTTACCGCCTGTAAATGGATCGATGCGCCAGCCATAACTTGAAGAATTAAAGGCCACCGCTACAGGTGCGCCGTTTGGCAGCATTTCTTTTAACACGCTTTGCTGCAAAATCTTAGCCTCAATACCACTTAATGAATCATCGCGCTCGTCCACTGCATCGGTTAAGTTTGCAATCGCCTTTTGTAAATCTAGCTCTGTCATCGGCCTCGCCAAAACCAGTGGCCCACCCCGCCCATCTAATAGAGTACTTGCAGGTTTTGCATTAGCGTTTGGTGCTTGTTTATCTTTTTCGCCCGCTAGTTTAGCTAATCGTTGACTTTGCGCATCAAGACGCATCATGCGTGCTTGCAGCTCACCCAGCTCTTTTGCGTAAGCATCTAAATGCACTTGCGAGTTAATAATGGTACTTTTTAAATGCGGTGGCAGTAACGCCTTCATGCCTTGCTCTTTAATATTGCTGGGCGGCGTTAGAAACAATAAAGTCAACATGACTGGCACTAATATTAAAGCGCCAACCAACAAGCTTGTCTGCAATACCGACAAGGTTTTGGCTTTTGCCATTTTGTTAGATACAAATATAATGTTCATTGCTATAAATTTATAGTTTATTTAATTTTATCTAATCTAATTCTATTACAATTTAATCATGCGTAAAATCAATCATGTATTGAATCAGCCTAAGAGCGACCCTTCGGCAAATAGTGATTATAACCAATTTAATCAACTCACTAAGCAAGCAAATGCGCATCTTGCATTGCAGCAATTTTGGCTGGCGGCTACGCCTGCAGTTGTCGGCGAAAATAGTTTTGCCAGCAACTTAAATGATGGTCAATTACATGTTTTGGCTAATAGCGCAATAGTAGCCAATAAAATCAAGCTAACACAAGCTAGCTTATTGACTCAATTACAGAATTTGCAAATCAGCAATCAGGCTTTTAGGGAATGTAAAGTTACTGCAATTATAGTAAAAGTGCAAGTGAAATCTCGCCCAAAACCTGTCACTAGGGCGCCTAGACTGCTTTCTAGTCATGCATCCAACAGCTTAAGGCAGTTGGCAGAAGACTTGTTAGTTAAAAATAAGGGCGATTCGCCGCTAGCAATAAAATTAAAATTGTTAGCTAGTAAAAATTAATTTTGCAGATATATGACATGTCGCCAAAAGTTTTAGCAATTTTTGTTTGGCACAAACAAGTTGGTATATTTTAACTACAAAACATGTTTTTAAAAAATCGATGACAATGCACTATTGCTAATAGCCACGCGCCGCGGTAAATCAGTTAGCCTGTTTCTAACTAACTATACAGGCCTTGCAAGTGGTTGTCGCCATTCACTATTGATGCCATAATGCGTTTCGTAGTTACAAACAAATTACACTTTAGCAATGATTTTTACACATATATTTTTATTGATTGTTGGTTTATAGCACACTTTTAATGTCGGTTCAGATTGTCAAAATAGATAGGGAGAAGTCATGTCAGTTGCACTAATCATCGCCATTGCTGCCGCCGTTTTAGCAGTATTATATGGCGTAGTAATGAGTAAATGGATTACCAATTTGCCAGCTGGCAACGCGCGCATGCAAGAAATTGCAGGGGCGATTCAACAAGGCGCAGCCGCCTACCTAGCCCGTCAATATAAAACTATCGCCATGGTAGGTGTGGTTTTGGCAATATTAGTGGCGGTTTTTTTAGGTACTCAAACTGCCATCGGTTTTGCGCTGGGCGCAGTGTTATCAGGCGCATGTGGCTTTATTGGCATGAACGTCTCAGTAAAAGCCAATGTGCGCACGGCGCAAGCGGCAACTAATGGCATTGTGCCTGCGTTTGACGTAGCGTTTAAAGGTGGCGCTGTTACGGGTATGCTAGTTGTGGGTTTGGGCTTATTCGGTGTAGCTGGTTTTTACTGGTATTTAGGCGCAGAAAATGCAACTAACCCAGACCCACTAATTGGCTTTGCTTTTGGCTCGTCTCTCATCTCAATTTTTGCGCGTTTGGGCGGTGGCATCTTTACTAAAGGGGCGGACGTTGGCGCGG
>JAYTEL010000120.1:0-8251 GCA_043735225.1 Methylotenera sp.
ATCGTTAGCGCGTGTTGAATTGTGACCAAAAGTGACGCGCTGCTGACATTTTTTATCACAAACCCCGTTGCACTATTGTTTTTTAACGTTAAATTTGTCGTATCACACACCGAATCTGCCAGCCCGCCCGTATTTGAAACAATGGGCGGCGTGCCATAAGCCAAGCCATAAAGCTGATTTAGGCCGCAAGGCTCAAATCGAGATGGCATAATAAAAAGATCACTGCCCGCCATTATATTGTGCGATAAATGCTCGTGATAGCCAGTATTCATGCTCACCTGCGTAGGATAGCGCTCTGCAAGCGCGTTAAAACTGGCCTCTAGTTTTTTTTCTCCACTGCCTAAAATAGCAAATTGGCAGCCTAATTCTACCAATTTGGGCATTATAGAAGGCAATAAATCCAAGCCTTTTTGGTGAGTTAAACGGCTTACAATGCCCAATATTGGCGCATTTGCTTTAATATCTAACCCTAACTGTTGTTGCAACGCGTGCTTAACCGTGTGTTTGCCGGTAATACGCTTGTTGCTATAATTTTTGGGCAAATGACCATCTGTTGCAGGGTTCCACTCGTCTGCATCAATACCGTTTAAAATACCAATTAAATCATCGCTCCGCGTTTGCAATAAGCCTTCTAAGCCAAAGCCAAATTCGGTTGTTTGGATCTCTTGTGCATAAGTGGGACTCACTGTGCTGAGTTTATCGGCATAAAATAATCCAGCTTTTAAAAATGAAATTTGCTCGTGATATTCAAAACCATTGATGTGAAAATGTGCGGCAGGTAGTTCAAGCTGTGTTAGCCAATTTGCATTAAAACAGCCTTGAAACGCGATGTTGTGAATGCTTAATATAGATTTAGTTTTGCTGTCATCCAGCAACTTCATATATAGAGGCGCTAAGCCAGTCTGCCAATCGTTGCAATGAATTAAATCGGGTAACCAATTTTTAAGCGGGCTATTTATGCTACAAAGCAAGCTTGCCACGCGCGATAACACACCAAATCGTAGCGGATTATCTGGCCAATCAATGCCATTTTCATCAGAATACGGGCCGCCTGTGCGCTCATACAGCGCAGCATTTTTAATGGCAATCACTTTAATATCAGAATCGGGCATTAAGCCAGAGATAATTGTACAGTCTTGGCCAAGCACGCTAACGTTAGCAATGGTTTTTACTGCTTTGAGCTTAGCTAACACTGCGCTGTAAGCTGGTAATAATAATTTAATATCCCCTTTAAAATTAGGTAGTTGGCTAATTGCTTTAGGTAGCGCGCCGCTAACGTCGGCAAGGCCTCCTGTTTTAATCAGCGGATAAGCTTCAGATGTGGCAAATAGAACGCGCAAAATAACTCACTTAAAAATGTCATGTAAAAAAATGATATATTGTCATTATAAATCGTTTTTACGGTGAAAGAGAATATGGCGTCGGCACAAACGGTGGCATCACAATGGTTAGCAGTTGGCGGCGGAGCGGCAATAGGCGCTTGGGTGCGCTGGGGCTTGGGTATTGCCTTAAATGCAAGTATTTTTCCAATAGGTACATTGGCAGCCAATTTAGGCGGCGGCTTGTTGATGGGTATGGCAATGGCGTATTTTATAAACTCTGCGGCTGATAACCCGCTGCGCTTACTTGTGATGACAGGATTTTTGGGCGGCTTAACCACATTTTCTGCTTTTTCGGCAGAAGCTTTTAATTTTTTGTATAAACAACAATACGCATGGGCTGCGGGGCATATTTTAAGCCACGTTGTGGGCAGTTTGCTAACGACCGCGCTTGGATTTGTGTTGGTTCAATACTTACGAAATTAGGGTGAAAATTTGTTTGGGTATGTGCAAGTTTATCTACATATTTTGCTAATACAGGTTTTGTATTTGGCTTGTAGAGACAGTAAAATAATCTTGTAAAGTTAACTTGATGCAACAGTAAAGTGTTGGCCTAATTCTGGGTATTGACAATCCAAAAAACAAACATAAAGATTGTATTAAGATAATCGGTACAAAAAAGCCCAACTTAAAAGTTGGGCTTTTTTGATAATATCTGCATGCAAATTGGGCTATTTTTGCGTTTGCACAATCACTAACGGCGCGTCTACATTATTGGCTGCGGCATCTTTTTTCCAATTCGGCGCTTTACGCGGCGCTTTGGGCTCTGTTACTTCCGTTGCAGTTGATGCTACGCTATTATTACTTTTGGTTTCTATCATTTGCAAATCACCAGAAATTGGCACCTCAGCCTTTTCAACTTTTGCTACAAGTTTTTTGGCTGATTTTACTTTAGGCTGTTTTTCTGCTTTTGGCTTAGCAAGCATTTCAACAGGCGTAGTTACTGCTTTAGTGGCAACAATTTCAATGTTGCTATCAACTGCAATTGGCGTCAGCGCTTGTTTTACTGCTTTTGGTTTTGGCGCAGCTCTTAAAGGTTTTTCTTTCGCAGTTTTGGCAGCAGGCTTTTCTAATGATGCGGCATTAACAACGATTGGCGCCGCATCTGTAACAATATCGTTTGGAACGAACGCTGGTGATTCAATATTCACGTCACGATTTTGGTCACGGTCACGATTTTTGTTGCGATTGCGTCCGCCACGGCGACTGCGACCTGCGCGCTCTGGGCGCGGCGTATTGGCGTCATTAGCAGGTTGTGCGCCAGTTACGACCGCCGATTCAACTAACTCAACAGGTTCAATCGCACTATTTGAAGCAGCTTGTTTGTCAGCATTAAATTTCTCAGAAACTGATTTCTCAGAAACTGATCTCTCAGAAACTGATCTCTCAGAAACTGATTTTTCGACTGCTGGTCTTTCTGGCCTTGGCATACGTTCTGCACGAGCTTGCTGATTAGATGCTTGTTGATTGCCATTAGCAGCCAGCTGCGCCCGCGGCGCTTGTTGCGACTTTTCACCACGTTCAGCCGAATTATTGCGGTCGCGGCTATTGGCGCTGCGGTCGCGATTGCGATTACGATCTTGATTGTTGCTTCTGTCGCGATTGCCACGACTACGGTCACCATTATTGATAGAAGTACTTTCAAGCGCATCGGTTGCAGTTTTTTCTTCCACTTTTGCTTCAATCACCACTGGTTTGCCAACAATAAATTGTTTAATGCGCCCAAAAATGCTTAACTTGGCCATTGGCGCAGCAGTTTTTGTTTCTACTTTGCTTTCAATGCTGCGCTCTGCCACAAGCGGCGCAGATGTAGCAGACTTAATCCCTTTTACCAATGCTTCAGGCGCTTTTGGTGCAGCTTCTTCGTTCAAGCCGCGCACATAAGCCGTCTCAGCAGGCATTTCTACCATTTTGTAACTGGCTTGCGAGGTTTCTTCATTCACATCATCATGCTTGATGCGCACGATGGTGTAATTAGGGGTTTCCATATGAATATTGGGGATTAAAACCACCTCAACACCCATGCGCTGTTCAATTTTATGAATATCGGCACGTTTTTCGTTAAGTAGAAAAGTGGCCGCCTCAACAGGCAATTGCACTTGAATAATCGCGCTATTATCTTTCATCGCCTCTTCTTGCGTGATGCGTAAAATATGCAAGGCAGTTGATTCAATACCACGAATATGGCCAGTGCCGCTGCAACGTGGACAAGCCGCATGATTGGTTTCGCCCAAACTTGGGCGCAAACGTTGGCGCGATAATTCTAGCAAACCAAAGCGTGAAATTTTGCCCGTTTGCACGCGCGCACGGTCAGCATGCAGCGCATCACGTAAGGTGTTTTCAACCTCACGTTGATTTTTTGTGCTTTCCATATCAATAAAATCAATTACTACTAAGCCGCCAAGATCGCGCAAGCGCAATTGGCGCGCCACTTCTTCAGCCGCTTCTAAGTTGGTGTTGTAAGCCGTTTGTTCAATATCTGCACCTTTAATGCTGCGGCCAGAGTTAACGTCAACTGAAACCAAGGCTTCAGTATGATCCATTACAATGGCGCCGCCAGAAGGCAAGCGCACTTCACGTGAGAAAGCCGACTCAATTTGATGTTCGATTTGAAAGCGCGAAAATAAAGGCACTTCATCTTGATATAGTTTTACACGCGCCACGTTGCCTGGCATCACGTGGTTCATAAACTGCACGGCTTGCTCATAAACATCAGGCGTATCGATTAAGATTTCGTTGATGTCTGCACTAAAATAATCGCGAATGGCGCGAATGACTAAGCTGCCTTCTTGGTAGATGAGAAAAGCGCCAGCTTGAATGTGCGAAGCTTCTTCAACTGCTGTCCACAGTTGTGTGAGGTAGTTTAAATCCCATTGTAACTCTTCTGCATTGCGGCCAATGCCAGCGGTACGCGCAATAATGCTCATGCCTTTTGGCACTTCTAGTTGCGCTAACACATCGCGTAATTCGTTGCGATCTTCGCCCTCAATTCGGCGTGATACCCCGCCGCCACGTGGGTTATTGGGCATTAGTACCAAGTATCGACCTGCCAGTGAGATGAATGTAGTGAGCGCCGCGCCTTTGTTGCCGCGCTCGTCTTTATCCACTTGTACGATTAACTCTAAGCCTTCTTTAATAACATCTTGAATGCGCGTTTTTCCGCCATCAGATTTATCAGAAAAATAACTGCGTGAAATTTCTTTAAACGGTAAAAAACCGTGGCGCTCTTGTCCATAATCGACAAAAGCGGCTTCTAATGAAGGTTCTACACGGGTAATCACACCTTTGTAGATATTGCTTTTACGCTGTTCTTTGCCAGCGTGTTCTATATCTAAATCTACTAATTTTTGTCCATCGACAATCGCAACGCGTAATTCTTCTGATTGCGTTGCATTAAATAACATGCGTTTCATTGTGTACTCCCACGCGTAAGCAGGGCAGACAGAGTCATAATGGGGATTAAAGTGCTGAAGGGCGAATGACAAGCGCAAATATTGCGCTAAATTAACTGAGCACGCGAATGAATGCAGCCATTTTGGTGTTGGGCCGCTAAAAATTAACTATTTGCCTTAAGGCGTTTTAAAAATTGCGGCTAATAAAAGCGCAATTTATGGTTATCATTAAACCAAGTTAATTTAAAAAAATCTGGGTGCTACTAAATATTTTTACTCAACAAATTGATTAAACAATTTTCATGTGAATTTGTTTTATATCTTTGTTTTATAGCCTTGTTTTATAGCTATGTTGAGTATAAATCCGTTAAAATTCGGTTTTCAGACACTTTAGTCGCGTTTATGTTTATTTGTCTGCGGCGGCTAAGGCGCACTATTTTAATATTACATTTTTATCGCTACTTTAAACTTGGCGAGCGATTTAACCAAAATGATGAACGCAGGCAACAATATTGGCTTACGTTTTAAGTTGATGATTTATCTCAATAACTTGTTTAGTATAGGCGCAATCAACAGTTTAAGCAAAAGTAATCATGACAATATTTAAGGCAATTGTGTAATTTAATGAATCAAAACAATACAATCGGCGCAAGTGCCGCCAGCAATGTGACAATTGATGAGGCCTCTGACGGTCAGCGCATTGATAATTTTTTAGCCAAAACGCTTAAAGGCGTGCCCAAAAGCCATATTTACCGCATTTTGCGCAGCGGTGAGGTGCGCGTAAATAAAGGCCGTATTGACGCTTCTTATAAGCTAGCATTGAATGATGTAGTGCGCGTGCCGCCGATTCGCGTGGCTGCAAATGATAAAGAATTTCTTGATTTACAACTTAAAAGCGCGCCTGCTACATCGATACTTGAAAGTACTATTATTTTTGAGGATGATGCGCTTTTAGTGATTGATAAACCTGCTGGTCTTGCCGTGCATGGCGGTAGCGGCATTAGCCGCGGCGTGATTGAGCAAATGCGCCTTGAGCGCCCTAAAGCTAAATTTTTAGAGTTAGTACATCGGCTGGACCGCGAAACATCAGGCGTATTGATGTTGGCTAAAAAGCGCGTAGCATTAGTTGCGCTGCACGAGATGATTCGCAATAACCAAACGGATAAACGTTACTTAATGTTGGTAGCGGGTGAGTGGACGGATAAAAAGAAACGCGTGACGTTAGATTTGCAAAAATATGTATTGCCCAATGGCGAGCGGCGCGTAAATGTAGTGACAGACAAAAGTAAAGATAAATATGACCAAGCGCAGCATTCAGAAACCATTTTTTACCTAAAACAATCTTTTATAGGCTTTAGCTTGCTTGAAGCGCAACTTATTACTGGCCGCACGCATCAATTGAGAGTGCAATTGGCGCATTTAGGTTTTCCTATTTTGGGTGATGACAAATATGGAGATTTTGCCAATAATAAAGTCTTGGCAAAAAAAGGCTTAAAACGTATGTTTTTACATTCGGCCGAAACAACTTTGCGACATCCTATTTCGGCAGAAAACATCAAGCTTAGCGCGCAGTTGCCGCTAGATTTGCAAAAATTTATAACTAGTTTAACGAATAAGGTTTAATAGAGATTAATGACCAAGCAGTTTGATCTAATTGTATGGGATTGGGATGGAACACTAGCCAATTCGACTGGCATGATTACCGATGCCATTGTAAGCGCAGCAGCGCAGGTGGGTTTACCAGCGCTAGACCCACTCGCTGCCAGCAATATAATTGGCTTAGGGCTGAAAGAGAGCATTCACGCGCTTTTTGGTCATATTTCTGCAGAAAAAGCGCAAGCATTAGCAAAACAATATACCGCTAATTACTACGCGGGAGAAAGTGAGATTCCACTTTTTGAAGGCGCCGCAGATACTATTAAAACATTGCATAAACGCGGCTTTAAGCTGGCAGTTGCCACAGGTAAAGGCAGGCGCGGCCTTAATTTAGCGTTGGAACATTGCGGTTTATCACCGTATTTTCACGCGACCAAAACAGTAGATGAATGTTTTTCTAAGCCACATCCACAAATGCTAGACGAATTAATGGATGAGTTAATTGTGCGCCCTGAGCGCACTTTAATGATTGGCGATACCAGTTACGATTTGCAAATGGCCAGCAATGCGGGTGTTCCTGCAGTTGCGGTCACCTTTGGTGCACAATCGCGAGATAAGTTAAATAGTTACAATAGCATTGCCATGTTTACTCAATTTAGTGAGCTACGCTCGTGGCTATTTGCACTATAAATTTGCCTAATACTTGTACTAAATTTTTTTATCTGCACACATATGTACTCGCACACCATTATTTTAAATAGTCACGATTTAGTAGAAAAATCGCTTGGCTTACGTTTTAAATTGCCGCAATTAGGCGTTTTTGCCACAGGTTTTGTGGTGCGTTATCACGGCAAAGCACATGCCTACGTGAATCAATGTGCGCATGTACCAATCGAATTAGATTGGAATCAAGGTGAGTTCTTTACTGCTAATAAAGATTATTTAATTTGCGCCACTCACGGTGCGCACTACGCACCCGATACAGGCTTTTGCGTGATGGGACCGTGCAAAGGCAAAAGTTTGCACGCGATACCGGTGACAGAACAAAATCAACAGATTACGATTCACCTAGATAAGCTACATAAATAGATAAGCTACATAAATAGATAAGCTGCACATAAATTAACGTCATATAAATTAACATTATATAAACTAAGCTTTGCAATATAAATAAATATCATTAATTAGGAAACCCAAATGGCAAACGAAATTAACCCCCAAGACAGCAATTGGCAACAACAAACCATCGAAAAGCTCGCACTTTCTGGCTATAAAGAGCAAAAAAGTGCGCGCCGTTGGAGTATCTTTTTTAAGATACTCACATTTGCTTATTTAGGATTTTTGCTCATCATGGCGTTTGGTTGGTTTGGCGGCAAAAATAGCGCTGCGCCGCATACGGCATTAATTGATGTGAATGGCGTGATTGAAGCGGGTGGTGCGGTGAATGCCGATTCATTTATTAGCAGCTTGCACGACGCCTATGACAGCAGCGGCACCAAGGGCATTATTTTGCGCTTTAACACGCCGGGCGGCAGCCCAGTGCAAGCTGGCATTATCAACGATGAAATTGTGCGGCAAAAAAAGCTACATCCTAAAATTCCTGTTTACGGCGTGGTGGAAGATATTTGCGCGTCAGGTGGTTATTACATCGCGGCCGCGACTGATAAAATTTATGTGGATAAAGGTAGTATTGTTGGGTCAATCGGCGTGTTAATGGATGGCTACGGCTTTACCGAAGTGATGAAAAAAGTTGGCATTGAACGCCGTTTATTAACGGCGGGCGAAAATAAAGCCATGCTAGACCCATTTTCGCCAGTAAACGAAAAACATAAAGCATACGCGCAAACCTTAATTAACGAAGTGCATGAGCAATTTAAAACCGTG
>JAYTEL010000121.1:0-3781 GCA_043735225.1 Methylotenera sp.
GTGCCTGTCACTTCAAACTCATGCCCGTGTAGGTGAATGGGGTGATTGGTCATGGTGAGATTGCCAACACGAATACGCACTTTATCATTTTTCTTAACTACAAGCGGTGAAATGCCAGGGAAAACGCGGCTATTAAAAGTCCATAAGTTGAAGTCCAGCATGGTATTAGTGCGCGGCGTATAACTGCCAGGGTCAATGTCGTAAGAATTAAGCAGAAAGATAAAATCACGATCGACTTTATATAAATTTTGATTTTTAGGATGCGTAATCCAGCTGCCCATCATGCCCATGGCCATTTGCGTCATTTCATCGGCATGTGGATGATACATAAACGTGCCCGCGCGCTTGGCTTCAAACTCATAAACGTAAGTCTTGCCAGGCTGAATCGGCGCTTGCGTTAAGCCTGCCACGCCATCCATGCCATTGGGCAGGCGCTGGCCGTGCCAATGAATGCTGGTGACTTCTGGCAAGCGATTGGTGACGAATATACGCACGCGGTCGCCCTCAACCACTTCTATCGTCGGGCCAGGACTTTGGCCGTTGTAGCCCCATAAATTGGCGATCATGCCTGGCGCCATTTCGCGTTTGACAGGCTCGGCCACTAGGTGAAATTCCTTCACGCCCGCGTTCATGCGCCAAGGCAAGCTCCAGCCGTTAAGCGTGGTTACAGGCAGGTAAGGCCTGCCCGTGTTGGGAATTAGCAAGGGCTGCGTATCTGGCTTATCCACGCTGACAACCTCTGGCAGGCGCGCCATTGCTACCTTGCTGACAGCACTCATGGCGGCGGCGGCACCAGCCAAGTTTAAAAAATTTCTTCGGTTCATCATTTTTAATTCGCTCCTGCGTTCATAGGCTTACCAATTAATGACATTTCTAAATCGCTCTCTGCAATCCAAAAATCGCGTATAGCTTCAATATAACTATTTACACTCAACACCTGCGTACGCGCATCGGCCATTAAATCAAATGGCCCAATTAACATACCGTTATAGCGCAGCAAATTCTCTTGCAAAATGCGTTTACGTAGTGGCACAATTTCGTCGCGATAATGTTTAGCTGCGTCATAATTGGTGCGATATTGATTGTAGCTACCACGCACTTCAGATGCCGCGCTAATCGCCTTTGCCGAAACCTCATTGACAGACTGCATATATTGTCCTTCGGCGCGTTTTACTTTTGCGCTGCTCCAATCAAAAATTGGCAATTCAAAGCCAATTGAAAAGCCTTTTTTGTAAGGATCACCACGCCGTCCTTCTAGCACGCGCGCAGGACCAATTTCTAGTACGTTAATCAATCGGGTGATTTTGGTTAAACCCAATTGCTGTGCTAATGCCTCTGTTTCTTGTTTCATTTTTTGCAAATCAAGGCGTTTACTAAAATCGTCAGAAGTAACCTGCTTAAGCGATTCGCTGGTTTTTGGCAAATCGGGTAAGCGCTCTGGTAATTGAAAAGCCTTGTTATCTGTCAAGCCTAATAGTTGCGTCAAGTGCTCATTTTCTTGCGTTTTAGCGTTTTCAGCACGTGATAAATCTAATGCAGCATCGGCATAAAACCCATGCTCACGGGCAAGTTCTAAGCTGTTAAAGTTACCCGCTTTATTCATACGCTCGGCAAATTCTGCCGTCGCTTCTGCCGAACTTTTTACTTGCGCCAAATAACGCGCACTCTCAAATGCGGCTACCGCATTAAAATATGCTACTCTCGTTTCTTGTGCCAAATTAAGCACACGCAAAGTCACCGCATTTTGCGTCGCAGCAAAGCGCTGCTTCTCTACTGCTGTTGCTTTGGGCATAGTAAATAAAGCAAATACGTTCCAAGTCAGAATCTGCTCAATTTTGAAGTCTCCATTATTTTTAGCATACAGCATGCTAAAACTCGGGTTGGGCAGGCGCCCTGCTTGCACCAAGTCAGCCTCGGCAATTTGCAGCGCGTAAAAATCAGCCTGTAATTGTGGATTATTGAGTAGCGCTATTTGAACCGCATCATCCACGCTTAAAGGTTTAGCTAATAGAGCAGCAACTTGCTGGCCTGCCGCTTGCTGTTGCTCGGCGGTGGTAGCCCAGATGGGTTTTTGTTTAATATAGTTTTGCGTAGTCTTTTCTACGTTATTAAAGCCGCCATCAGGGCTAAAAGTAGCGCAGCTCGCCAACACCAGAGGCAGCAGCAATACCAATGGTTTCATTTTTAATTGATTGTTCAGCATATTACCCCCTACATTTGATGATCTTGATGAGGATTGGCTGGTGCAGTCGGTAGAACTTCATCTGGCGGCATGGGTTTAGCCGTTTTTTTCATCGATTTTAATTTTTTCACTTTCGCTGGTTTTACCGATTTTTTTTGTTCTGCTTTCATGTCTTTCATTTCATCAGCACCCATTTTGCTGTGATCCATGCCTTTCATGTCCTTCATTTCATCAGCACCCATTTTGCTGTGATCCATGCCTTTCATGTCTTGCGCAGAGCCGTTAGCTGATAACTTGGCTGCATCATTATTTATTGACTTAAACTCGCTTAAACTTGATTCATATCTTAATAAGTTCAAACTGGCACTGCCTGCTTGGGTAGTTTCTGCTTGGCAGTTAAAGGCTAGCAAGCCTGCGACTACGCCTGATAAAAAATTTATTTTGTGTGTAAATTGTTTTTTCATGATAATTTCCTTTTAGTGTAAAGATTTTATGTTTAAAAAATTAAGTTTAAAAATTATTCTTTGTGTTTGTGATTATGTGGCTTTGATTCATCTTGCACAGTAGGGCTTTTTTTACCTCCGTCTTCTTGTGGTTGGTTTTCTGTTGGGCTAGCCGCTTCATAGTCGTGCGCTGGCGCTGCCTCACTAACTGGCATAGCCGACATATCATGGCCTTGCATCGCAGGTTTTTGCACATCAGGCACCGCTTTTATGTCATGATTAAGCGTATTTTGAGGTGTAGCGTGTTTATTAAAACCATGCTCATTTAAATCATGTTCATGTGCAACACCTGCACCATGTTCATGTGGCACTCCTTCAGCGCCTTCTTGTAATGGTAAGGACATCATGCCTATGCCGTGCCTGTAAACCACTTCACCACCAAGCCAAGCAGTGCTGCCAACTAAAGCACTAGCTAACCCAAGCAAGCAAACCATAAAGATTGGCATAATAGTATTTGATTGATGCTTTTTAAAATCAAACAAAGCTAACAACACCAGTACACCTGTTGTTGTAAATGCCCAAAATTTATGCACAGTCATAGCAGCATGGCCTAGGTCATCATGATTAACCGAGTTATAAGCTTGCCAACCAAAAGCTACCGCAACAATGGCACTGACGGCGGCCAGCCATAATAGATAATGCGAAACGGTGGCTAATTGGTTGGCAAATGTACGTTTTTTTAAAAACACTGAAGCAAGCGCAGCAGCAAAAGCCACAATGGTAAGTGCAATGGGAAAATGCACAATGACTGGATGAAAATTAGGGATTATTTGTATCATTTAAAACTCCTAAAAAGTAAATTAGTTATAAAAGTCAATTTGTTGCACTGCTTTTCGATTGCTTGAAAAGCAACATATACGCAGCAGGCAACACAAATAAAGAAAGTAGCGGCGCAGTCAACATGCCACCTACCATCGGTGCGGCAATGCGGCTCATGGCTTCAGAGCCTGTGCCTGTGCCAATTAAAATAGGAATCAACCCAGCTAATATCACCGCCACTGTCATGGCTTTTGGTCGCACTCTTAGCGCTGCGCCTTCAATCAGTGCTGCGTATAGATCTTCTTTATTATTGAGCTTACCTGCGGCTCTGTAGCGT
>JAYTEL010000122.1:0-4898 GCA_043735225.1 Methylotenera sp.
TGTTACCCTTTTTGAAATAATTGCTTTAGCCACGCCAGCCAGCACTAAATCTGCGGCTTCTAGCCAGCCCATATGGCGCAGCATCATTTCGGCAGATAAAATAATTGAACTAGGATTAGCTAAATTTTTACCCGCAATTTTTGGCGCGGTGCCGTGCGTCGCCTCAAACATTGCTACCGTGTCGCTTAAGTTGGCACCTGGCGCAATACCAATGCCGCCCACTTGCGCGGCCAGTGCGTCGCTCATGTAATCGCCATTTAAGTTGGTGGCGCAAACCACGTCATAATCCGCAGGGTGCAGCAAAATTTCTTGCAAGAACGCGTCAGCGATGCAATCTTTAATAACGATGCCATTCGGCAAATCATTACTATTAATTGCTAGATTTTTAATCTCTAACCAAGGCCCACCGTCAATTTCTACCGCGCCAAATTCTTGCTTAGCAACTTCATAGCCCCAATCTCTAAATCCACCTTCGGTAAACTTCATAATATTACCTTTGTGAGTGATGGTGACGCTTTTACGATTATTATCAATCGCATACTGAATAGCTTTACGGATCAATCGCTTAGTGCCCTCTGGCGACACAGGTTTTACGCCAATCGCACAATTTTCAGGGAAGCGAATTTTTTTGCGCATGCCCATATCGCTTAAAAATTGGATGACTTTAGCAGCTTCGTCAGTGCCTGCTGCCCACTCAATACCAGCATAAATATCTTCAGTATTTTCGCGGAATATTACCATATCGGTTTTTTCAGGATGTTTTACCGGGCTTGGCACCCCCGTAAAATATTGAATTGGGCGTAAACACACGTATAAATCAAGCTCTTGGCGCAAACTTACATTGAGCGAGCGAATGCCGCCGCCCACAGGCGTGGTCAGCGGACCTTTAATTGAAACCACATAATCGCGCACCGCTTGCATGGTTTCCGCGGGTAGCCACGTTTCTTTACCGTCTTTATCTTTACCATAAGTGCTTACCGCTTTTTCACCTGCAAACACTTCCATCCAGGCAATTTTGCGCGCTGCCCCGTAAGCTTTGTTAACGGCTGCATTTACCACTTTTTGCATTGGCGGCGTAATATCGGCGCCTATGCCATCACCTTCAATAAATGGGATAATAGGATTGTTTGGTACGTTTAGCGAGTTGTCGGCATTCACGGTAATTTTTTCGCCAGCTGGAACAATAATTTTTGATGCATTTGCTACCATTTAAAAAATTCCTAATTGATTAAAACTATAATATTCAATAATTTTTATGCTTATTCTATTTAACAAGCCGTTTAATGTGGTGTGTCAATTTAGCCCGCATGAGAAGTACCCAAGCTTAAAAGACTACATTAATATGCCCAAAGTGTATGCGGCTGGGCGTTTAGATACTGATTCTGAAGGTTTGCTCATTTTAACCGATGATGGCGTTTTGCAACATACAATTAGCGATCCAGCCTATAAACAAATCAAAACTTATTGGGCGCAAGTGGAAGGCGTGGCAACAGATGCCGATTTAATTACCTTGCAAACTGGCTTAGATTTAGGTGATTTTGTGACCAAACCTGCTGAAGCGCGTGTGATTGTCGAGCCAGCCAACATGTGGCCGCGCAACCCGCCGATTCGCGAACGCAAAAATATTGCCACCACTTGGCTAGAAATTAAAATTAGAGAGGGAAAAAATCGCCAAGTGCGACGCATGACGGCTAATATAGGCTTTCCTACGCTGCGGCTAATTCGTTACAGTATTGGCGATTATTCTTTAGATGGCTTAGCAGTTGGTGATTGGCGAAGCTTGTAGGAGCGAATTTATTCGCGATAATTTTTATTGAGTGTCGCTAATACCCCAGGGCACTCTCTCTGCCTATAACATTCACCTTGTAAATTCGCTCTTACAGATTTGCGGGGATATGGAACAAGCAAGATAAAAAATTATTAACCACGATTAGGATTGTTAACTTTGATGAAACCCGTCATTATTTTTAGATTTTTAGCGCGCGAAGGTGCAGGCTATTTGGGCGATTTTTTAAGCGCGCAAAATATCCCTTGGCAATTGCACGAAATTGATGAGGGCAAGCCAGCACCCGCATCAATACTGGGCTATAGCGGCATGGTGTTAATGGGCGGGCCGATGAGCGTGAACGACGAATTACCGTGGATTGCGCCCATTTTGGTCTTAATTCGCGAGGCAATAGACAATAATATTCCAGTGCTTGGGCATTGTTTAGGCGGGCAATTAATCAGCAAAGCGCTTGGCGCAACAATAATTAAAAATCCCATTAAAGAAATCGGCTGGGGTATGGTAAACGTCACCCAAAACGAAGCCGCCAAAAACTGGTTTGGCAGCATTCAAACGTTTAACGCGTTTCACTGGCACGGCGAAACTTTCAGCCTGCCAGAGGGCGCAATTCACCTGCTTGCTAGCCCATATTGTCAACATCAGGCATGGAGTGTTGGCAAGCACATAGCGCTTCAAACGCATATGGAAATGACTGCTGAGATGGTACAAAAATGGTGTGAAGAAGGCGCGCAAGAGTTAATTGAATCAGCCGCCAGCCCTGCTGTGCAACAAGCCGATACCATGCAACAAGAGTTGCCGCTGCACATATTTTTTCTACAAAAAGTGGCTAAACAAGTTTACGCGCAGTGGGTTAAAGGTTTGGTGTAAACATTTAGTCTTTATTACTAAACTTAAATATGTTTAGAGTTTAGGTAATGCTAAACAAATAAAAACTTAAAGTTTTATAGACTAACGCCAGATGGGCTATTGATTGTTAAGTTTGCAATATGGTATTTTCAAACAGGTAACACAATTAATAACGAGTTTAAGGGGATCAGTTTTGATTAAACAATATTTTGTTGGAAATTCCATCGGCCGCATGTTATTTGCAGTTAGAGATACATATGAGATATTGTATAAAGCGCTTTTATTGCCTAAAGTGGTTGGCGAGGCTGCCAATAACCAAATGGCAACAAAGCTTGTAACCTCTATTTGTAAGCCTAACGCAACCTTCATCGATATTGGCGCACATATTGGTTCTATCATCGGCAAAGTGCAATATTTGTTGCCAACAGTCAATATTATTGCAATTGAGGCGATTCCACAAAAGGTTGTGCAATTAAAAAAACACTTTCCTAACATTGTCATTCATCAGTGTGCGGTAGGAGAAGCATCGGCAGAAGCCATTTTTTAGATTAATCGCACGCAGTCTGGTTACAGCTCGCTGCTTAGTCCCGATAAAAACAGCAAGGATTTGATTGAAGAAATTAAAGTCACTGTTAAAAAGCTAGACAATTTAATAACAGCAGACAACGTTGATGTCATTAAGATTGATGTAGAAGGCGCAGAGTTAAGTGTACTTTGCGGCGCAACTGCTGTCATTACGCGTTGCCGTCCAATTATTATGTTTGAAAGCGGACCAAGCCAAGATGAATCTAACTTGGGCAAAGAAGCGTTGTACAATTTTTTTAAAAAAATTGATTATGCGCTGTTCACCCCTAATAGGCTCGCACATTCATGCATTGGCATGACGCTAGGCGGGTTTATTGATTGCCATGTTTACCCAAGATTAAGCACCAATTTTTTTGCAGTGCCGCTTGAGCGGGGCGAAGATGTAAAGCAAAGTGCGTATCGATTGCTTCATAAAACATCAAAATAGGCGAGTTGAAATTGATGTTTAACGACAGTTTTTATTAATTAATCAGAATGCCAACATTTTAGTCTAAAGTTTTTATAAGTAAAATCAGCATTCAAGCCTTGTGGTAAAATCAAGTTAAATAGTTGGCTTTAAATTAAACTGCTTTACACACAAATCATAGAGATTATTCATGTCTGGTAACACCATTGGCACACTTTTTACCTTAACATCATTTGGTGAATCGCACGGCGCGGCGATTGGCGGCGTGGTGGATGGTTGTCCGCCAGGCTTAAGTTTATGTGCAGAGGATTTGCAGATTGATTTAGACAGACGCAAACCAGGCACGTCGCGCCATGTAACGCAGCGCCAAGAAGCCGATTCTGTAGAAATTTTATCTGGCGTATTTGAGGGCAAAACCACGGGCGCGCCAATTGGGCTGTTGATTCGCAACACCGACCAGCGTAGCCAAGATTACAGCAAAATTATGGATACTTTTCGGCCAGGTCATGCCGATTACACTTACGCACAAAAATACGGTGTGCGTGATTATCGTGGCGGTGGCCGCAGCAGTGCACGCGAAACCGCGGTGCGCGTGGCGGCAGGTGGCATTGCTAAAAAGTGGCTTTTTGAGCGATTTGGCGTTGTAGTGCGCGGTTATATGAGCCAGCTGGGCGAAATTGAAATTCCTTTTAAAACATGGGATTGCGTGAATGATAACCCATTCTTTTCGCCCAACACAGAAGTTTTGCCGCAACTGGAAGCATATTTAGACAATATTCGCGCCGAGCGCGATTCTGTGGGCGCGCGCATCACCCTGGTGGCCGAAGGCTGCCCTGTTGGTTGGGGCGAGCCTGTATTCGATAGGCTAGACGCCGACATAGCGCACGCCATGATGAGCATAAATGCAGTAAAAGGTATCGAAATTGGCGCAGGTTTTGCCAGCGTGGCGCAGCGCGGCAGCGTGCATTCAGATGAATTAACGCCGCAAGGTTTTGTCACCAATCACGCAGGTGGTATGTTGGGCGGCATTTCAACAGGCCAAGAAATTCGCGTGAATATTGCGCTAAAACCCACATCAAGCATTCCGCAACCACGCCGCAGTGTAGATAAATCAGGTGAACCCATTGAGATGCAAACTACAGGCAGGCATGACCCGTGCGTGGGCGTACGCGCTACGCCAATTGCCGAGGCTATGCTGGCGATAGTGCTGATGGATCATGCTTTGCGTCATCGAGGTCAAAACGCAGATGTAGTAACAACGACGCCTAAAATTTA
>JAYTEL010000123.1:0-4582 GCA_043735225.1 Methylotenera sp.
CAAAATCGTCACTTGCTCGGCTTGTTGCTCATGCGCATAGCCACTTATAATAATCTCAGCATCAGGTTTAATGCGCGTACCTAGCGTATCCATAATCACGCCATCCACCTTCACCCAGCCGTTAATAATCCACTCATCCGCCTCGCGCCGCGAGCAAAGCCCACGCTCCGCCATCACCTTAGAAAGGCGCGGTGAATCCACATTAACAGGCACAGATTTATAAGCCGCCTTAGCCGCCGCACCATATTGCGGCTGGCTCGCACCATCATAACCATCGCGCACCTTGCCACCCCGACGCGGCGCTTGACGATATTGTGGCTCGTTCTTATCTGGGCGCGGCGTCACGCGTGTGTCAACGCCAGCGGGTTTGTGCTGCCTTGGTTCAGATTGTTTAAACTCGCTTGGTTTATATTCGTTTGGTTTAGATTCACTCACAGATTCAGCCCTTAACTCGCTTCTAAGCGGCCTATTTTCGCTAGGCTTATTGTAGGCAGGTTTGTCATACGCAGGCCTGCTTTCGCTAGACCTATTTTCCCTAACCTTGTCTTCACTCACTAGCTCTGCAAACGGCTCTCCATGCGCCTTACCATCAAAGCGATGGTTACGTTGCCGCGAACTATTAGGCTTGGCTGCCCGCTCGTCATTCCCGCGAACGCGGGAATCCATTTTGACTTTTTCTTGCGGTTTAAAGTTAGCATCCATTTTGTTTTTAGAAGCGGATTGAACATCATCAACCCTAGCGCCAGGCTTAGGCCGCGGCTGAGTTCTATCGCGTTTATTAGGGTCAGCACGGCGCACAGGCGCTTTGCTGGCAGCTGGCGTTTCGCTGGGTTTTTTAGTGATTTTAAGAGTGGTCAAGATTTTCTTTATATTGAAATTGATGTACGTTATTTTGTTGCGCTTCTAAATGTCATTCCCAGTTTGAGTTTTATATAGCTCGCTCACTTTTTTATACCAATCTTTTTGGATATGATTCATATTTGGATTTACATCTATGATGGATTTTAGTGCTAGGACGAATTCTTTTCTAGTTAGGAACGGTTGGTATTTTGCCTTATTACTGTAAAAAGTCGCGGGGCGGATATTTACGGGCGTACCTTGTTTCCATTGAGCCTTTACTTTTGCACGTTCCGAACCAGTGCATATCTCCCACACTTTTTTTAACCATGCTCTTTTAATTAAAATCGAACCATCATCGTTTTCTTTATATTCGATGATTAAATAATCCGAATCCAATCGATAAGGACTATTTAAGAGCGAGCGACAGTAAGCTGAGAAGTTAGCGACATCAAAATTCGGAGATTTTTTGAAGCACTTAACCTCAAGCAAATCAATACCATCATCGGAGGCATGCATTAAAAAGTCTGGAAAATCTTGGCTGTTTGGCTTAAATCTAAATGGAATTTTATGGTTATTCATAAACAGCTTAAGCCATTCCTGAATAACATTACCTACAATACTACTGTCACGTACTTTTGTTTTAAGTCCATGAAGTTCAAAGTAAGTCTCACCGCTTGCTCCAATAACCCCAGCTTCATGCAATTTATTAAATAATATTTTCGCACTCATCGTTTATTCACTTTAGTAATCGCAATGCAACAGCTTTAATGACTGGCGGCATCACAGTATTTCCAATTAAATCAAATGCTTTAGCGTAATCTATTTTTGTAATCTTATAACTACTGGGGAATCCCGAGAAATGCAAACCTTCTTGGACTGTAATCGAGCGAACGCCCTTGTCTGTGGCCACTCCAATTTTACCAGCCTCCGTTGCAACAATTGTAGGCGCGACATCATTGGGATCTATGATTTTAGCTAAAGGAAATGACAATTTTCCAGCTACAATGTTGTAACCTTTTTCAGCCTCTATACGTGGAATTCTCTTGGATATTCCGTCTTTAATAACTTTCTTTTTGGGATGCTCAAAGCGCAAGTAACCCATTTTTGTAAGAGCATCTAGTTGTTGTTGTAAATTTTCACCATCATAAAAAGTTTCTATTTCCTTGGTTGTCAACGGCATTCCGTCCATCCAATCAATACCTTTAGCTGCTGCCCATTTTTTATACCTACGCTTCTTTAAAATAAGCTCTAGTATTTCTTTTTGGGCATCACTTACTTTTCCTTTAACTTCCAAATCCCAACTATGGATATTGTTAATACCGCCACGCTTATCTTTAATTGATTTTCCAAAAAGCTCGCTAGGACTAAATTTATCAGACAGTAATTTAGTAAAAGGCGTAATCTTTATTGGGGCGTCTTGCTCTATGAAAGCACCAGCTGTCTTGAACGATTTAGTAAACAAATGAAGGTTGGGTGTGTGATCTTTATGCCCAACTATATAAATTCTCTTGCGTTTCTGCGCAACACCAAACTCAGATGCATCTAAAATATTCCAAGAAACTTGGTAATTTAAATCTTTTAATTTACCGATAATGACTTTCAACGTTTCACCGTTATTGTGATTAGCTAAGCCATCGACATTTTCAAGCAAAAAACCTAAAGGATTTTTAGTGCTTAAAATATCTAAAATAGTAAAAAATAAACCACCACGCTCATCTAAAAACCCATTTCTTTTGCCAGCAGAACTAAATGGCTGACACGGAAATCCTGCCAACAGAAAATCAAAATCAGGAATTGACGCGGGTTCTATTTTAGTAATATCTCCACTTACTTCGCTATCTAAAAAGTTGGATTGATACACAGAAACAGCATATTCTTTTATTTCACTAGTAAATACACACTGCGAATTAAGCCCTTTCTCCATACACGCCTGCTCAAAGCCCAGTCTCGTCCCACCAAGGCCTGCAAATAAATCTATGAAAGTAAATCCAGGTTTTTGCAAGGGTAAGGAAGGTCGGAAAAAGTTAAGTGCCAATTGTTGCTCGGCAGTAAGCCCAGCTTGCCCAATTTGATGGGTGCTGTATTCACTAGCGTAAGCAGAGTTTTTATTTAAAAGCATAGCTTATTTTAACAGCATTAATGATTTATATGCATTTAGAATGGTTGTAGATGGGTACATAAACCTTGCTACTTTTTTACAAACTCAATGGCTTTTTCTTGCATACTGTTGTTGAGCGCGACTTCTTCTGAAATGTTCAAGGTTGCTGCGTAGTCGCGTACATCTAGCCATCATTTATTATTGGCTTTATTACAGTTGCCTAGCTTTACAAAGTTAACACAAAAATATAGTATAACTATTGTTATAACATTAAATGGAGTTAGCACCATGAATACCCTAAAAATCATCCAAATTGGTAATTCGCTGGGCGTTATTTTGCCTAAAGAGTTTTTGGCTAAGATGAAGCTGGGCAAGGGCGACGAGTTGTTTGCAACTGAAAACCCCAACGGTTTAAATCTTACGCCGCATAACCTTGAGTTTGAACGACAAATGGAAGTTGCGCGTAAAATTATGAAAGATAATCGTGCAGTGTTACGTGAGCTGGCTAAGTGACTGCTCAGCGCTGGGCTTGGCTAGATAAGCAACTTATTTTAGCTGTGCATGATGAGCAGCTGGCTGAACATGGCGGGCTATCTGGCGTGCGTGATAATGGCTTGCTAGAATCTGCATTGGCAAGGCCAGAACATTTAGCAGCTTATGGTAAGCCAGATATTGCGGAACTTGCAGCTAGCTATGGCTATGGCATAGCGCGCAATCACCCTTTTATTGATGGAAATAAAAGAACCGCATTTGTTGCAGCATTGTTATTTTTGGCTTTTAATGATTATGGTTTGCAGGCCTCAGATGCAGATAAAGTCATTGTTATGTTGAAGGTTGCGGCTGGCGAAATAACCGAGGCTGAATTTGCAACATGGATATGCAATAATTCAAAACTAAGTTGATTGGTTGAATTAGTTTAAATAGAAAAGCCAGCTTTCGCTGGCTTTTTAATTGCAAAAATGGATTCCCGATTTCTCGGGAATGACGGTGCGGAGGATTAAATTTTTTGATAAATCAGCCAAAAAGTATCTAGACTTTTTGGTAAACTTCGGCACCTTTTTTCACAAATTCAATCGCTTTTTCTTGCATGCCTTTTTGCAGCGCTTCTTCATTGCTTACGCCTAATTTATCGGCGTAATCGCGTACATCTTGGCTGATTTTCATGCTGCAAAAATGGGGGCCGCACATGCTGCAAAAGTGGGCTTGTTTGGCGCCTTCTTGCGGCAAAGTTTCGTCGTGAAATTCTTTGGCTTTTTCTGGGTCTAGCCCTAAATTAAATTGGTCATCCCAACGGAATTCAAAGCGCGCTTTTGACAAAGCATTGTCGCGAATTTGCGCGCCAGGGTGGCCTTTAGCTAAGTCTGCCGCATGTGCAGCGATTTTGTAGGTAATAATGCCAACGCGCACGTCTTCTTTATCGGGCAAGCCTAAATGCTCTTTAGGTGTTACATAACATAACATTGCACAGCCATACCAGCCTATCATGGCCGCGCCTATGCCGCTGGTAATATGGTCATAACCTGGGGCGATGTCAGTGGTTAATGGGCCGAGTGTATAAAATGGGGCTTCGCCGCAATGCTCTAGTTGCAGCTCCATGTTTTCTTTGATGAGGTGCATCGGCACATGGCCTGGGCCTTCAATCAT
>JAYTEL010000124.1:0-28762 GCA_043735225.1 Methylotenera sp.
ATGTTGTTGCTGATTCCTGTTGGCCTGATTGTCAAGCAGCCCGATTTAGGCACGGCCTTACTGATTACAGCTTCAGGCTTTTATGTGTTGTTTTTAGCAGGTTTAAGTTGGAAATTTTTAGTCGGTGGCGCAGTTAGCATCGGTGCCATGCTGCCGTTTATGTGGTCGATGCTGCACGATTACCAGCGTAAACGCATCGAAATTTTAATCGATCCCACGCAAGATCCGCTTGGTGCGGGCTATCACACCATACAAGCGACAATTGCCTTGGGCTCTGGCGGCGTAACGGGTAAAGGCTGGCTAAACGGTACACAAGCGCAATTAGACTTTTTGCCAGAGCGCACCACCGACTTTATATTTGCCGTATTTGGTGAAGAATTTGGCATGATAGGCAATATATTATTGGTGGTATTGTTTAGTTTACTCATCATTCGCGGCTTGGTAATTGCCGCGCAAGCCAAAAGTACCTTTACGCGATTACTGGCTGGCAGCATCACGCTAACTTTTTTCACCTATGCATTTGTCAACATGGGCATGGTCAGCGGCATTTTGCCAGTTGTAGGCGTGCCGTTGCCGTTTATTAGCTATGGCGGCACATCAATGGTAACCTTATGCTTAAGTTTTGGTATATTAATGAGCATTCAAACGCATAAAAAATTAGTGGCATCTGGCTAATTAAATGAAAAGATTGAGAAAAATCAAATGACTAAATTAAAAATATTAGTAGTAATTAGCATGTTGTGTTTAGCAAGCTGCGATGGCAATCGCTCGGTTAAGCCAGCGCCCGCACCGCCCGCCACCAGCAAGCCAGCACCAAACACAAGCGCGCAAACGGCGCCTGCAACAGCAAGCAGGCCTGGCGGCTATTATTTAGATGACGGCCCTGGCGATAACCCGCCCAAAAATATCGATAGCATCGCCAATTCTGTGCCTAAAAAAGAGCCATTGTTAGACCGCGCCAACAAACCTTACAAAGCGCTTGACGCAGTTTATACGCCCATGACCAGCTACAAGCCTTATAAAGAGCGCGGCGTGGCTTCTTGGTATGGCAAGCGTTATCATGGCAAAAATACCTCGAGTGGCGAGGTGTATGATATGTACAGCATGACGGCCGCGCACACCACGCTGCCACTACCTAGCTACGTTAAAGTGAGTAACCCCGCCAACGGGCGCTGGGTGATTGTGCGCGTCAATGATCGCGGCCCGTTTAAAAGTAATCGGGTGATTGATTTATCGTATGCGGCGGCTTATAAATTACGCTTTGCTTCTGCTGGCAGCACTTTGGTGGATGTTGAAGCGATAGACCCCAATAATTTCGCGCTTTATACAGCGGATAAAACAATCAACAGCGCACCTGCGGCATTGCCTTCTCTGGTAACTGCGTCAGCCAATGCGCAAACTAATGCGCAAACGAGTGTACAAACGAGTGTACAAACCAATGCGCCGCAACCTCTGCCAGCAACAAATAAGCCTGTGACGGCAAACAACGCTGTAGGCATACAATATTTTGTGCAAGCTGGCGCATTTAAAAGTGAGGCGAATGCTGAAGCGTTAAGCAAGAAAATTCAAAACTATGATATCGCAGCCAATGTAGGAATTAACAGCGTGTATAATAATGGCCTGTACCGCCTAAAATTAGGTCCGTTTGATAACAAACAAAATGCTGATCAAGCGGCCGCCAATATTCGTAAACAGCTCAACACCTCTGCCATTATTCTCACTCAATAACAACCATTTAAAATTTCTTAAAAGATTATGCGTATAAAATTTACACTACTATTCAACAGCTTATTATTAATATTGCCCGTGTTTGCGCCGGCCGCACAAGTTGCGCCGCCGCCCAATTTGGCGGTTAAAGCTTACTTATTACAAGATTTTAACAGCGGTAATATTGTCGCGTCATCTAAAAAAGATGATCGTATTGAGCCCGCATCGCTCACCAAAATTATGACGGCATATTTGAGTTTTGATGCACTTCAACACGGCCACTTAAAGCTTGATCAAACCTTGCCAGTCAGTGAAAAAGCTTGGAAGATTGAAGGCTCTAAAATGTTTATCGACCCCAAAGTGGCGGTAACTGTCGATGAGTTATTGCATGGCATGATTATTCAATCAGGCAACGACGCGTCGATTACTTTAGCGATTGCGGTGGCTGGTAGCGAAGAACAGTTTGCCGATATGATGAACAAACAAGCGGCTAAGTTAGGCATGACAGGCACGCATTTTATGAACGCAACTGGCCTGCCAGATAAACAACACTACACAACAGCGCAAGATTTAATGCTGCTTGCAACCGCATTAATTCGTGATTTTCCTTTAGAGTACAAGCGTTTATACTCAGTTAAAGAATATACATACAACAAAATCACTCAGCCCAATCGCAACCGCTTATTGTGGCTAGATGCCAATGTCGACGGCATGAAAACTGGCCATACTGATAGCGCAGGCTACTGTTTAATTGCTTCTGCAAAACATGGCGAATCGCGACTAGTTTCGGTTGTGCTGGGCGCTGCAAACGAAACCATGCGTGCCACCGAAAGCCAAAAATTACTTAACTATGGTTTTCAATTTTTTGAATCCACTTTGGTTTACAAACAAGCACAAACTATTAACACTTTGCGCGTGTATAAAGGCCAAGATAAAACCATAGCGGCGACGATTAACAAAGACTATTATCTATCGCTTCCAAAAGGCGACTACGCCCGCGTAAAAGCCAGCATGACCAGCCAACAACCATTGATAGCGCCGATTAAAGCAGGCCAAACCATTGGCAAGATCACTTTTGTTTTAGATGGTAAAACCATTAACGAGCAAGCCTTGGTTGCTGCTAAAAATGTGGATGAAGCGGGATTTTTTGGCAGAATTGCTGATGGCGTTAGGTTAATGATTCAATAGGTTTTATCAAAAAATGGTCGAAAAGAACGACAATATTACCGAAACGTTAATCGAATTTCCGTGCGATTTTCCGATTAAAGTCATGGGCGAAACGCATGACGATTTTGCAGCAGAAATCATTAAAACCATTCAAACACAATTGCCTGGTTTTAATGCCACAAAAATTGAAATGCGTGGCAGTTCTGGCGGTAAATATATTAGCCTAACTTGCACGGTGCATGTGACAACTAAAGCGCAATTAGATGATGTTTATCGCGCATTATCGGCTCACCCAATGGTGAAATTTGCGCTTTAACTTAATATTTTAACCTTGCAAGCTAATATGATTTACCGTGATTTAGGCCGCACCGATTACCAAACGACCCTCAATGCCATGCAAGTGTTTACGGAGAACCGTCACCATGAAACCGCGGATGAAATATGGCTTACAGAGCATGATAGCGTTTACACAATTGGCTTAAATCGCAAAGATGTGCGCTTGCCAATCCAAGATAATACCGAATATAACATCCCAGTAGTTTTGGTAGATCGCGGCGGCAAAATTACTTATCACGGCATTGGCCAAGTAGTGATTTACTTGCTGATTGACTTAAAACGGCGCAACTTAAATGTGCGTCAATTAGTCAGTAAAATTGAAACTAGTATTGTCGATTTATTGGCACAATTTGGCGTGCAATCGGTTGCTAAAACTGACGCGCCTGGCGTTTATGTGAATGGCTTAAAAATCGCTTCAGTTGGTTTGCGCTTAAAAAATAATTGCTGTTATCATGGTTTAAGCCTAAATGTAGAGATGGATATAACGCCATTTGCAAAAATTGATCCGTGTGGATATGTGGGACTTAAAGTTACGCAAACAAAAGATTGTGGCATTAATAAAACGCCGCAACAAATGGGTGATTTATTGATTGATATTTTAAAAGTAGGTTTTTAAAAAACTAATTAAACCGAAATAAAACGAAACTGGAAATAAATGAACGAAACTGGGCAAACTGCTATAAAAGTTGCAAACGCCGATAAAAAAATTGGTGTTAAGCAATTTGACGCCGAAAAAACTGCGCGCATTCCTATTAAAATAATTCCGCAACTAGCCCAAAATATGTTGCGTAAACCCGATTGGATTCGCATGAAAGTGCCAGACAGCGCGCGCTTTCAAGAGATTAAAAAAATCTTGCGCGACAACAGCTTGCACACCGTATGCGAAGAAGCAAGCTGCCCCAATATTGGCGAATGCTTTAGCGGCGGCACGGCAACATTTATGATTTTGGGCGATATTTGCACGCGGCGTTGCCCATTTTGCGATGTTGCGCATGGCAAACCATTGCCGCCTGATAAGAACGAGCCTGCCAATTTAGCACGCACCATTGCAGAAATGCAGCTTAAATATGTGGTGATTACCAGTGTTGACCGCGACGACTTAAAAGATGGCGGTGCGCAGCATTTTGTTGATTGTATTCATGCGGTTAGGCAAGCTTCACCCAACATTAAAATTGAAATTTTGGTGCCCGATTTTCGTGGCCGTTTAGAAGTGGCTTTGCACATTTTAAAAAATGCGCCGCCCGATGTGATGAACCATAATTTGGAAACTGTGCCGCGTTTATATAAACAAGCGCGGCCAGGTTCCGATTACCAAAATTCGCTTAATTTACTAAAAATGTTTAGTGAAATATACCCGAACATTCCCACTAAATCGGGCTTAATGTTGGGCTTGGGCGAGACTGACGACGAAATTTTGACTGTGATGCAAGACTTGCGCGCGCATAACGTAAGCATGCTCACGCTAGGCCAATATTTGCAGCCTAGCGTACATCACTTGCCCGTTATGCGCTATATTGAACCCGCAATTTTCGATGTTTTTAAACAAAAAGCAGACGCAATGGGCTTTAATAATGCGTCTAGTGGCCCCATGGTAAGAAGTAGTTACCATGCAGATTTGCAAGCGCATACAATCGTTTAAATACACCATCTATATTCCATTCCCTTTTTAGGGGGAGGGCTAGGGTGGGGGCAGATAAGTGGCAAAGTTCACCCCCACCCCAACCTTCCCCTGCAAGGGGAGGGAGTATTAGGCTACAATAATTAAAGAGAATATATGGTTCCTCATTTAACCACCGCACTTAGCGGCCCACTATTAAGCTTAGAAAAGCGCATGTTAAGCAACATGCCAAAAATAGAACATTGGTTTCGTAGCCAATGGCTAGAATATGCGTCGCCCTTTTATGCTAGTGTAGATTTGCGTAATGCGGGTTTTAAATTGGCGCCTGTGGATACCAATTTATTTCCAGGTGGTTTTAATAATCTAAACCCAGTTTTTTTAAGTTTATGTGTGCAAGCGGCCCAAGTGGCAGTCGAAAAAATCTGTCCAGAGGCACATCGCCTGATGATTATTCCCGAGAATCACACCCGCAATACTTATTATTTGCGCAACGTAGTAGAACTAGTCAATATCATGAAAGCGGCGGGATTGGACGTGCGCGTTGGCAGCATTAACCCCGAAATTACCGAACCCACTATTGTTGAAGCGCACGATGGCCAAAAACTGTTGCTAGAGCCTGTTGTACGCGAAAAAAATCGCATCAGCTTAAAAGCGTGTACGGTTGACGGCGTTGATTACAAAGCATTTGATAGCTGCGCCGTTTTATTGAATAACGATTTATCGGGCGGCGTGCCAGAAATATTGAAGAATTTAGAGCAAGACATCATCCCTCCCTTACACGCAGGTTGGCACGTGAGACGAAAATCGACGCACTTTACTGCATATAATCGTGTAGTTGAAGAGTTTTCGACGCTTTTAGATATTGACCCGTGGATACTTAACCCTTACTTTGAAACCTGTGGTGAGATTGATTTTCAGGCGCGCACTGGCGAAGATTGTTTGGCGGCAAAAGTTGAGTTATTGCTCAATAAAATTAAACTTAAATATGCCCAATATGGCGTAACGCAAGACCCTTTTGTAATTGTTAAGGCCGATGCTGGCACCTATGGCATGGGTATTATGACGGTGAAACATCCTGATGAAGTGCGTGATTTAAACCGCAAAGCGCGCAACAAAATGAGCGTCATTAAAGAAGGTCAGCAAGTGTCAGAAGTGATTATTCAAGAGGGCGTTTACACTTTTGAGAGTATTAATGATGCGGTGGCGGAGCCTGTGGTGTATATGATGGATCACTTTGTGATTGGCGGTTTTTACCGCGTGCATACTGGCCGTGCAGTGGATGAAAATCTTAATGCGCCAGGTTCGCATTTTGAGCCATTGGCATTTGAAACGCCCTGCGGCCTGCCAGATTGCGCGGGCGAGCCAGATACCGTGCCAAACCGCTTTTATGCTTATGGCGTGGTAGCGCGATTAGCCTTACTGGCGGCGTCTATTGAGTTGCAAGAGACAGATCCGTTAAACGAGAAATAAACTTATTTACGCCCGTTCGCCTTAAGCTTGTCGAAGGGTGAATCGCGTTATATGGATTTAGGTTTCAACGAGCTCACCACGAATGAACAGAATATATAACTTTGTGATATGACGAACACATGAAACTACTATTCATACTTGACCCATTAACCAGCCTTAATAGCTATAAAGACACCAGCCTTGCCATCATGCGCGAGGCGGCGGCGCGCGGGCATACGTTATATGTGTGCGAGCAACATGATGTGTTTTTACGTAACGAAATCGTGAAAATAAACGCCAAAATATTGTGCTTTAGCGATAAAGAAATTTGGTTTAATTTAGCGCAAGCTGTAGAAGTTTTGCCTAGCAGCTTTAACGCAATTTTAATGCGTAAAGACCCACCGTTTGATAATGAATATTTATACAGCACCTATTTGCTTGAGCTGGCGGCTGGCCAAGGCGCATGTGTGATTAATAATCCCACATCTGTTAGAAGTTGGAACGAGAAATTATCAGTGGCTAAATTTCCGCAATTTGCGCCAGAATTTTTGGTCACCGCTAACAATGCATTAATTCGTGAATTCTTAGCAACGCACAACGATATTGTCATCAAACCGCTCGATGGTATGGGCGGTAGTGGTATTTTTAGAATACACGAATATGACCATAACATTGGCGTGATTTTAGAAACCGCCACCCAATTTGGCAGGCAAACCATTATGGCGCAGCGCTATTTGCCTGCAATTTTACAGGGCGATAAGCGCATCATCGTCATTAATGGCGAGCCGCTTCCTTATGCGCTGGCACGCATACCCAAAGCAGGCGAAACACGAGGTAACTTGGCTGCAGGCGGCACTGGCATTGCGCAGCCGCTATCAGCGCGCGATTTAGAAATTGCGATGACTGTCGGTAAAACGCTAAAGGTTGAAGGCTTATTTTTAGTTGGCCTTGATGTGATAGGCGATTTTTTAACTGAGATTAATGTCACAAGCCCCACTGGCATGGTAGAAATTACAGCGCAAACCCAGCATTTAGATGCGCCGTGTAACGCCTCGCAAATTTTTGTAGAAGCGCTAGAAAACATTTAGAAGTAACGATATATTACTCACTATGCGTTTATTTTTTTTATGTTTAATTGCCTGCCTTTTAGTAGGATGCTTTAAACCAGACCCACTGTATACCACCCAAAGTTACGTATTTGGCACGCTGGTTGATATAAGTATTTACGGCGAAACCGATGCCAACGCGCAAGAAATCTCCAACCAAATTATTCGCGACTTTCAAAATTTGCACAATCGCCTGCATGCTTGGCGGCCAAGTGAGTTAAGTAGTCTTAATCTTGCGTTTGCCCGCGGCGATACACCTGCAAGCCTTAAGCCCGATTTGGCGGCCATGATTCAAGATGTGACACAATTATCAGCGCAGTCTAACGGTGCGTTTAATCCCGCAATTGGTGGCTTAATTGAGGAGTGGGGCTTTCACCACGATGAATTTTTGCCTAAAAAAGTGGATGAAAACAAGATTAATGGTTTAGTAAAAGCCAATCCTCAAATGCGTGATATGGCGATTGAAAACGGCAAAATTATAAGCAAAAACTCTAGCGTGCAGCTAGATTTAGGCGGTTATGCCAAAGGCTATGCGCTGGATATTGCCTTAAAAGAGTTACGCAAAGTTGGCGTTAAAAATGCGCTAATTAACATTGGCGGCAATATTATTGCACTGGGTAAACATGGTGATAAGCCTTGGCGTGTGGGCATTCAACACCCGCGCAAGCCCAATGCAATTGCCGCGCTTGATCTTGAAGACGGCTGGGCAATTGGTACATCTGGCGATTATCAGCGCTACTTTGAGCTAAATGGCAAACGCTATTGCCACATTATTGACCCCTCGACAGGTTATCCCGTGCAAGGCGTTGAAGCGGTAACTGTGCTAATTGCGCCTCAAGCCAATACGGGCGTTTTATCAGATGTGGCTTCAAAACCCATATTTATTGCCACGCCAGAAAATCGTGCGCAAGCCGCAAAAAGTATGGGCGTTGAAAATTACTTAATCATTGAGTCTAGCGACAAAATCAGCATTAGCCCAAGCATGGCCAAACGCATTATTTGGTTAGATAAAGATGCCGAAAAGCACATTACTACAATTTAATAAACCACTATTTGGCGATTGGCTGATCATTAGCGCGTGTATTGTGGCGATTATTATCATGTTTCAACAATTTTGGAGCTTTGCACCCGCCAGCCAGCTTAAAATTAGGCAAGGCAGCCAAATTGTAGGCACCTACGATCTTAATCAACAGCGCGAGCTGCATGTAAAAGGCGCGATTGGTGAAGCGATTATCGTCATTAACAATGGCCAAGCCCGTTTTAAACAATCGCCATGTCCCAATCAATATTGCGTGCATCAAGGCTGGCTAAGCCGCGCCGGGCAAGCGGCAATATGCTTGCCCAACCAAATTAGCCTACAATTACTGGGCGCAAAAAATAGTTATGATTCGCTTAATTATTAGTAGGCGCGGCAATACTACGCCAAAGTTTGCATGCGGTTTCGTTGCGGTAATAGGCACTAATCCGTACCCTATATTTTTGTGATGCTGATTAAAGTAAATACACAGTGAATATGTTAAAAACCACACATATAACAACCACCGCAGAAGATCACCACATTGCAAAACTCACCGCGCTGGCAATAGGCTTGCACATTTTAGAAGCGGTATTTCCATCGCCGCTGCCTGGTGTTAAACCTGGCATCGCCAATATTGTCACGCTATTTGTGTTGTACGAATACGGATTTATCACGGCAGCGTGGGTAAGCTTGTTACGCGTTTTTGCCAGCAGCTTATTGCTTGGGCATTTTTTATCACCCACATTTGTATTAAGTTTAAGCGGTGCATTGTTAAGCTTGGCTGCTTTATATGTTGCACAATATTTACCAAAAAAATACTTTAGTGCAATAAGCCTAAGCATCATTGCCGCCTTTGCGCACATTGCAGGGCAACTTATTATGGTTAGGGTTTGGCTAATACCGCAAACAGGTGTGGTTTATTTAGTGCCAGTTTTTGCGCTTGCGGCGTTGGTTTTTGGGGTGGTTAATGGTTTGATCACAGCGAGATTAATTGCCATAAAAAGATTGCAATAATAAGTCATTTTTATATAAAAGCAAGAAACTAAAAATCTAAAGGGCATAATGTTCGCCCTTTAGATTGATTTTAAACAACTTTTACTATTCTGCCTTTAGTCCTCAATTAACTCACGCCATGATATACGCCTAGTCGAGCTTCCTGTTGTGCCAAAAGGTACTTCTTTTACTACTTCAGTACCATTCGAAAGACGGTATTTAGCGAGTACCTTACCATTTGTTAGTTGTTCTATCAGCGGAGCTGTGGCGATACCACCGCCTATAGTGGTAGCTATTACGCCGCTATTATTACCAATTGCGCCTCCCGTCAAGTAATCTACCGCGTATGCAAATGCAACTGGGTCTGGATTCGTTGAAGAACCGCATACCTCTGAAGTAGTTGCTTTTGGTGCGCTTGTAGAAAAAGTAAGCGTTCCTTTAGTAAGCTTAGGATCTGTAAAGTCCATTTCACCAGAGTTGACAGGGAAATCAATGTACCAACCATCTTTATTACTTATGCTGTCCGTTCCAACACCATTATTTTGCGTTACGGTTCTAATATTTTCGCTAGGGTTGCAAATATCAAGACTGACCCCTACCGGACAGGTACCTACTACTGCCGATTTGCTGATAAAGTTTGTGCTTGTGCGAGGGTTGCCTAAACTGGTTGAACCAAACTTATCTTTAACAGCATAAAACGATTGCTGCAAAGTGCTACCCACATCTGTAGTACCAAGATAACGACCAGTACCCACGTAAACGATTGTATTTCCATTAACTGTGGTGACTTGTGGTCTGGCAGTAATAGGCTGTGGATTACCAGAAGCATCTTTTAAAGTCGCCAGCAACTGTTTACTATATCCAGTAGATCCTATTGTGAATCTCCATAAATTACCTAGCAAGTCTCCACCATAAACACGTGATGTAACATTATTTGATTGCGCTTGCGCGATAATTCTTGATAAACCGCTAGGCGTAACGTTACTGCCTTCACCTGTAGAAATATCTGAAGATGGCGAAGTAGATACTAGCGTACCTGTTTGCGCATCAAGCACATATAAATGGCCTACGCCGTCACCCATGCTATTTTTAGAGCAATTTGTTGTAGAAGTAGGGCAGTTGTTATGTCCAGAAGTTAGCAGCACAACCCAAGTACCGTTATCTAACTTAGTAATTTCTGGGTTTCCAAACGTATAGCCCATGTTACTGTTGGTGTATTCCCACAACAATTTTGGAGTTGCAGGGTCAGTAATATCTAGTGAATAGAAACCAGTTCCGCCACCATTCATACCCCCCACCAAAATGGTTTTCCATACCCCACCTATGTAAACATCAGAAGTTTTTGGTGTACCTTCAACAAAATACTGATGTTTGTCAGAGTAGTTTTTGTCTGCCAACGTGTAAAGTCGTGGTAGTACATATGAAGGAATGTAAGCCCAAGCTTCTGCGCCAGTTGTGGCATTAAACGCATGTAACATACCATCGTTTGCCGCTGCATAAACTATTGCTGTGCGTGTGGCTTGGGCTGTTTTAAATGCTGCGTATCCTGTATCTGTATAGTTCTTAGTTGGCGGGCCAACATACTGTGGTTGGGCTGACACAATATCACCCAATACACTCGCTCGGTGTCTATAGTATTTTGTTGTGTCATTTACAATTCCTTCTTCATTACTGCGATCGCCGCGCAAAAAGTTTACTAACGCTTCGCCGGCGGCGCCATTAGTGGCGATAGTATTATTGCTTTGTGCGCTTGCACTAATGCAATCTGTACCAACCGCGCAAAATTGATACAGCCCCGACAATTGATTTGGGAAAGATGGCGGCGATATAGAAATATTTGGTGTAGTGAAGTTACTTTGTAATCCATCAGTTCCAAGTGCAGTCCACGTGAACGGAATTAACCCAGTAGAACCCTTAGTATAAATTGTGCGTGTGCTGTAGCTTCGTGCATTGAGCAATGTTTGTGCAGACCAATCATAAGCTGTAGGGTTTGGATTGGTATGATCGTATGCTGGCACACTACCATTTGAAATATCAATTGTTTGACGAATTAGCTCGCCAGACCACTCTACAGATTTAAAATAAGAACTAAACTGAAAATTATTAGTAGAGGTTATCTTCGGATTTGTGGTAGCAGCTGATGCAGCTGTACCAGATTTCGGCGAATTAACAATAACATCTAACGAGCTTGAAAGAGCATCTCTCAAGGTTTTAGGATTAGCGGCACTAAAATAGTTACCATGTCCGTTAACCGCGGCATGCCAAAGATCGTCAATGTTCTCTATTTTATCACTTCCAGGAACGGGCCAGTTACACTTGCCACCCGCGACGGTTAACGCATCTGCCCATGTACAATTTGTAGCGCCTTTAGTATTACCCTTGAAAACATCAAAGAAATCGCCAGTGCTATCTGTGAGGTAAGTTGGAGAGAAAACCATTTTGCCGCGCGCACCCAAACCAACAGTAAAGGTTGTCATGTGCTGCCATGTAGCTGTATCAATACCATTAGATGGCACTTTATCAGCCAAACAAAGGTTTGTAGGTGTTGTCGCAGGTGATATAACTGGTCCTGTGCAATTGTTTAGCGTGCTGGTTCGTAAGTTAGTGTTGTAATAATAAGCGGCTACATCTGCCAACATATTTGATGTACCAATTGCGTTTACGGTTGTAGTTGAAGTTGATGTACCCGCAGTTGGCCCTGACGACGAGGCAATTACAACTGGCGACGTAGTACCTGTAGATGTGGAATTAGATAATAGTGTTGAAGCACTTGTACCAGCTGCAGGAAGTGATGCCGTAGCGATACATGAGCTGGTAGAACTGCCATTCGTCCAAGCACCAAAAGTATCTGAAGAGTTTGGCGTTGTATTACTACTTAATTGATTAGTAAATGAATATACAGTCGCTGCAGGTGAAAGCGCCCCCAAAGCACCAGCAATACCGTCTGTTATCGTTTGTGTTGTCGTTTGTGTGGCTGTATATCTGTCTACAACTGTAGTTATTGCACCAGATATTGTTTCTACTTGTGTGGCTGGCGTTAGTGTAACTAAATTACCGGTAACTGGCGCAACTGGAGTTGCTGGACACACACCACTATTTGATGATGAGCCTTGACCAGGAAAAGCAAAATTTGCATTTACGCAACCCGATGCACCTGCGCCACTATCAACTAAATACCACTTTTTACCGTCTGTACCTGTGACTGTAGCTTGATTTACAACTGGGTTACCATTTTTATTTCCACCTCGACAGAACCAAGCTTGACCACCTAATGAATAACAACGGCTAGCATTAGCGAGGCTAGTTTCAGGATTTGATGCTGAAAGCCCCAAAGCACCTAATTTATTACCGCCAATATTTAAAGGCGCGCTAGCTGTGTTGGGCGGTAATTTAAATGTACCTGGAGTAACTATACATGAACCACCTATGCTAGTTGCCGTTCTGCCAAAAGTTTTAGTCGTTACTTGTCCAGTAGTTTCGGTTTCACGGTCTTGCGTACTGGTATAGGGTGTAATTACAACTAAAGAAGCTGAAGTGCCGTCGTTATAAGGTCTAGGTAATGATCCATCTTCATTACCAATAGACGTACTGCCATCTAATTTAAGACCATCGTTACCGTTCCAAAAACCATCTGTGGAAAGAATTGTATAGTTTTGTTGGCAAGCATACTGCACAGGATTAGTGACAGTCGTGTTATTTAAAGTTGTAATTTTTCCTGCGTACATTTGACCTGCGCTACTTAACGCTCTGCGCAAAGGGGTGCTATTATTCGGAATACTTTTATAAAGTTTATCGTACCAATTGGTTTTTTGCGTACTATCAAAATCAGAAATGTTTAAAAAATCAGGCGAACCATTACCGCCATTAGCAGTGTCAGAATTGTTGTTATTAATTGACATAAAACCTACGCGAAAGCGCTGATTTAGGTTTTTAAACGCTAAACCAGAAGAGGTTTTCATCATCAACATACGCGTGCGATAAAAACTGTACCAATTTGCAAAATTAGTTCTCTCATCAGTGCTACCAGGCCCTGAAATTGCGCTAACGGTTTTTTTGGTAAATCGAGTATTAACTGGATTTATACCATCTACTTTTGTAGTATCGTTTATTGCACTATTACATTCTTTGTAAAAGATACTATTTGTGTTGTAATAATCCTTTTGTTTTTCTGTTACCTGCGTGCCTGAATAATTGTAATAATAAGCTGCTTGCGCAGTATCACTACTATTTGACTTAAAACTTTTACTTAAGTCTGTCAAAGTAGAAGTAGAAAGGAATCCATCCATCTTTGCATTATCAAAGCTAGCGTTTGCATAGCTTACACCCGCTGCGTCAACAGGTGTCTCATAAGTGATAGCAGGGTTGTAATACACCCCGTTACATTGATTACTTACAAATCCATATTTTCCCGAAAAATCATTGGTTGCATCAGGCATGAAGTCCCAACTCATACTGCCAGAATCATCAAGAATTAACATTAAATTTGGTTTAACTTCGGTAGCAGCTTTGGTGCTTGTAAAAATTGGCGCTGCTGCAATGTCGGTAGCTGCAGCTTGTGCATTACTTAGGCCACTTATACTAGGAAATAGCGCAGCAATAATAAGTACTAATATCTCGCCACTGTAACGGTTAAATATACTAAATTTTTTCATCTCATACCCCTGTTAAGTCTGTGTATTAAAAAATACTAAAAATGTTTTTGCGGCAGTTGCCGTCACATCGAAACGATAGTCTGAACAAAACTCACTGTGTTACGTGGCCCTGTCACTCGTACAATAATTCGGTAATACACAGCTGTACTAAACTCTAATGTATCTTCACCAGCGGCTTCATTGTTTCCATTTGTACTACTATCAGTAGATACTATGCACTGTGCACCTGTTGAATCGCCAGTGGCTTTACACAAGCGCTGAGTCATAAATCCAATTGTGTTGCCTGATGCGTCTGGAACACCAGCAGTGCTGCAAACTCCGCCAGTAATTGGCAGTAAACATATATTTGCAGACAAATTTTTCCAGTATGTCGTGCCGATTGGATCCCCTGCATTATTTGTAGTTGATGCGGTATAACCTATTGAGGCTATTGGGTTGTTCAAACCCCCACCAGTGTTGTGCGACTGTAGCAATGTTATAGCGGCTTCAGTGCCTGCATCTGCTGAGGTAGTGGCGGATTGTTTAAAGGCTAAATTACCTGTAATTAATGTATTAGTATCAGATGAACGTATTAATGCAACGGCTGCAAGCGACATTACAACCAAAGCAATAAGTGCAATAAATAGCACAATGCCTTTTTGTTTTAAGTGGCGCATGTTATGCAAGCTAAGTTTGCTTGCAGATTCCATACTAAAACTATTTTGTAAGGTCATAGCGTGTCCTTAGACCAAATAGTGTTACGTACTGGCAGAATGGTTTCAAATACTCGATAACGATAGCGCCGCCAGTCTGGATCCGCCGTTAAATTTATTGTTGGCGCAGGCGACGTAGAAGTGCCTGCCCATGCACATAGACCAGTTGGTGATGCGTTGTTGTAAGAACTGCATACAGAAGTAGGCAAAGTGGCTGAAGATTCCATTTTTGGGTTGCGCGCAATCACTGCGATACGTACGGCTTTGATGCGATTGCGGTTGGTAACTGTGATATCTGAACCTTTCCAACCTGTAACACTAGGGTCTATCCATTGAGTGACTAGATTAGAATTTGCAGCCGCAGATATACCATATTGGGCTTGAATACTTACAATTCCAGCCACTGCATCTGCACCACTCAGCTGAAGATTACCATTATTTACAGAGTAAGTAGGCATATTCCAATTGCCTACACAAGAAAGATTTGCATTGTTTGCAGTCGCCAAAGCAGGTACAGATTCACTACTTTTTAGGTTAACAATCTGATTTCCTGTTACCCCACTTGGAGAATCGCCAGTAGCCGCTAACCTAGTAATTGCGCAAGAAGTTCCTTTTGTGACAATAACAAAATCATCATCCCTGCATCCCAAATTACTTTTTACTGAAATAGCATTTCCAATTGGCGCAGCTGTAATCAATGTTTGAATGCCGCCTAATATAGAGTTGCCATATCGAATATCAATGGTGTCACTTGAAGCGCCACTTGTGATTGTAATAGGACTTATATTTCTTACGCCTGCTGCAACGGTCATACCTGCAGCTATTGCTTCAGCTCCTAAAGTAACCGCATCGCATTTCAATGGTGAATTGTCAGGCGATGACGTTAACGCATAACCCGCTAGCTGAATGTCACGCCCAATATTGTATAGCGCAATATTGCCGTTGGTTTGTGAGTCAGCAGTGCCCGTGGTGGTGCGTTTTTGTCCTTCAAAAACTGACATTGCTTGCGATATAACTAGGGTGACAAGCAAACCAATTGCTAGGCCAACCATAAGTTCTATCAAGCTGAACCCAGATTCGATATAACGATAGTTTTTGTAGTTTTGTTTCATTTATTTCAACCCCCAGCAATACTGGCTGTTGTAGTAAAACAATGCGCTACCGCCATACCGCATGGAGAGTTTGCTGCAGCCAGCGCGACCTCTCCAGGTGCAGTCCAACCTACATCAACCTGAAACTGACCTGTAACTGGCTGAGTTATTGTGACTAACCCATTCGGCAAAGTGGTTACAGGATCATTTGTAACCACATAAGAAGCTGCATTGGCGGGGTTTGACCACATTAAACCTATTCTTTGCTGAGCAATGTAACTAGCATCTGCACGCACTTTTGAACTAGTCGTATTTTGAATCATGGCTGCTTGCAAACCCACGAGGGCTAAAATGCCCATAGAAAAAATTAATACAGAAATAAGCGCCTCAAGCAATACCATGCCTTTTTGATTTGACTTAATTGAAGACATAGGTTTTTGCATTATTGTTTTACCACTTAACAAGCGCGCGGGCTAGAGCCCGTCGTTAAATTTGGTTCGCACATTCTGACGTTTCCACCCACACCAAGCGTAGTGCGTAAAGGTTGATTGCCGCCAGTCGTGGTTAGAACAACTCGCGCTAATGTAGCTGACCCATCAGCGTTGGCAATTACTCTACCGAAACTATTGAATGTGGCTGTTGTAGCAGCAGTTGTTAAATTTGCCGCAACAGCTGTTACAGTCGTATCAGTAGAGCCTTCCTCACTGACTCTTGACTCTATAACTGTTGAGCTTGGCAATTTAACCTGCCAAGATGATGCGGCGCCTAACACGAACTCCACCTTAGCGTTTCTAGCAACCGCCTCACCCCGTGCCTTCTGCAGCCCGTTAGCGATCGCTTCTGCTGCATTGCGAGTTTGCGAATTTCTAAGCATAGACTGAAAACTAGGCAGAGCAATAGAAGCTAAAATAGCGACAATAGCTACCGTAATCATTAGCTCTACTAACGTAAATCCTGCAGACTTTCGTTTTAAAAAAAACATCAGCAAGCACCACTTCTCTTAACTACCCAACAAGTTGCGTTTCCACCCCAAGGCGTAGCTGACTGTTTGACATTAGACTGATTAATAGAATAATCAAAACTATCTATGTTTGTGCCACTTTTACCCGACGCGGTGACTGTATAACTGTTTTGAAGCGGGGCACCACAATCAATATTGAAGTTGGTAGTATCAGGCTCTGTAACGCAAGGTCCACTCACATAACTACGGTTATCTTGATAAAACTGTTCCATTTTAATACGCATGTCGGCCAATTTAGAAGTTGCTTCAGATAACTTAGACCTCATAATATGTTCTTGATAATTTGGTAATGCAATCGAGGCCAAAATCCCAATTATCGCCACCACG
Organism: Methylotenera sp.; assembly: GCA_043735225.1. GTDB lineage: Bacteria > Pseudomonadota > Gammaproteobacteria > Burkholderiales > Methylophilaceae > Methylotenera_A. The sequence continues at coordinate 17,178 of JAYTEL010000124.1, forward strand.
ACCATCAGCTCAATTAGCGTAAAACCTTTTTGCAAGATTTTAACTTTATTCATATTTGCATTCCTTTTTCATTTAATTGCATCATGCCTAAGACATCCCCGCTTTGTCTAGCACCAACCGATATTCGGGTGATTGAGGAGAACGAACGGCTAGTTTTCTAGCTAATTTTACAATAAGCACAGATTTAAGCCCTCAATATTTCAGAAGAGTCTCATTATCATGCGCTTCACATTGGTGATAAAATATCAGTTTTAAACTAAATAAAAGTTTTTGCAAGGGTTGCAATGTCAACAAAAATAGTTAGTTTGATTATAAGTATCGCTTATGTTTTAACTGCTTTCAGCTTGCTAACGGCTTGCGGTACAAAAGGGCCTTTGTATATCCCAGAGCAGCGTTATCCGCAAGCTAGCTCAGTAAAGCCCAACACCACGCCTAACCTTGATAAATCTGGCAGCGATACACAGCGTAATGGCCAGTAATCTTATGCATTAACCAACTTTAGAAAAATTCTTATCTTGACTAACATTAATCTTAACTCTCAATTTTCTTTAAAAAATGGCCAGTTACATGCCGAAAATGTTGCTTTAAGCCAAGTTGCGGCGGCGTTTGCTACGCCTTGTTATGTGTATTCTAAAGCTGCGTTGACGCAAGCTTTTACTAGTTTTAAAGCAGGTTTGGTTGGCACCAATCACTTGGTTTGTTTTGCGGTTAAAGCTAACCCAAACATTGCTATTTTGAATGTATTTGCCAAGCTTGGCGCGGGTTTTGATATTGTGTCTGGCGGCGAGTTGGCGCGGGTATTGGCGGCGGGCGGCGATCCGCAAAAAATTGTTTTTAGCGGCGTTGGCAAACAGGCCGATGAAATGCGCGCGGCATTAAATGCAGGTATTTTTTGCTTTAATGTAGAATCGCGCAGTGAATTAGCGCGCTTAAACGAGGTTGCAAAAAGTATGGGTAAAATTGCACCCGTTTCGCTGCGCGTTAATCCAAATGTGGACGCTAAAACCCATCCTTACATTTCAACTGGCCTCAAAAATAATAAATTTGGCGTGGCGTTTGATGAAGCGATTAGTGTTTATGAAGCCGCTGCCGCGATGCCCAATATTGCCGTGCATGGCGTCGATTGCCATATTGGCTCACAAATTACCGAACTTGCGCCGTTTATTGAGGCGCTAGATTTAATTTTAGGCTTGGTGGATACACTAGAAGTCAAAGGTATAAAAATTAGCCACATAGACGTGGGCGGCGGCATAGGCATTATTTACAATGACGAAACGCCCCCAGCATTTGCTGCTTATGCCAAAGCAATTTTAGACAAAATTAATAAACGTAATGTAAAACTGTTGTTTGAGCCAGGCCGCGCATTGGTGGGCAATGCAGGCGTGCTGCTGACAAAAGTAGAGTATTTAAAGCCCAGCGCAAAAAATAGTGATGCCAAAAATTTCGCCATTGTAGATGCCGCCATGAACGACTTAATGCGCCCCGCACTGTACGATGCGTATCACGATATTGTGGCAGTACAGCCGCATATTGGCGCGGCAGAAACTTACGAAATTGTTGGTCCCGTGTGCGAAAGTGGCGATTTTTTGGGTCACGATAGAAATTTAAATTTGGCTGAGGGTGATTTATTGGCGATTATGTCAGCTGGCGCTTATGGCATGAGCATGGCCAGCAACTACAACACGCGCGGCCGCGCGGCAGAAATAATGGTGGACGGCGATAACTGCCATGTGATTCGTCAGCGCGAAAAAATTGCCGATTTATTTGCGCTTGAAACTTGCTTGAAATAAGCCGCACTATTTTGTTGCGCGCCTAGTTTAAGTCGACGTTAATTATTGTTTCAGTGTTAATTATTGCTTCGTTTTTATTTTTTGTATAAATATAAAAGGGGAAAGTAAAAAAAGTTTGATTGCTATTTTGTTAGCAATCACTACTTTAAATGTTTCTGTTGTTTATGCGGACGATGCATTGCCTGAAATTGCGCCAAACCCATTAATTTTTTAATAAAAAAAGCGATTGATAACAATTGCTTTTTTTGCGTCTTAAAAACGAATACTAAGGTTTGAACAAAAAGACTCGTCAAAAATCCTAGTCAAAAATCACCGTTTTATTGGCATACAACAAAATACGGTTTTCTATATGCCAGCGCACAGCTTTACTTAACACAATGCGCTCTAAATCACGGCCTTTTTGAATCAAATCTTCAACTTGGTCGCGATGCGAAATCCGATCAATATCTTGCTCAATAATCGGGCCTTCATCTAGCACCTCGGTCACATAATGGCTGGTGGCACCGATTAGTTTAACGCCGCGTTCAAATGCGCGGTGATACGGTTTTGCGCCAATAAAAGCGGGTAAAAACGAGTGATGAATGTTAATAATGCGCTGCGGAAAACGCTGCACAAAATCGGCCGATAAAATTTGCATATAACGCGCCAGCACAATTAAATTAATGTTGAAGTCACGGAATAATTTAAACTGAGCCGCTTCTACCGCGGCTTTTGTCTCTTTAGTCACCGGCAAATAGTGAAAATCAATGCCGTAAAATTGTACCAATTCTTCGGTATCCTTATGATTGCTAATCACCAATGGTATTTCGCAAGCTAGCTCACCGCTTTTATGGCGGTGCAACAAATCAGCTAAACAATGATCATATTGCGACACTATTATTGCCACGCGCGTTTTGTGTTGACTTAGCTTTAACTGCCAAACCATGTTAAATTTAGCGGCAATCGACGCAAAAGCTTGGTTGAAATCAGTCTCGCTAAGGTTAAAATTTGCAATATCCCACTCAACACGCATTAAGAATAGGTTATTTTCTGCATCTTGATGCTGGTCTGCGTGTAAAATATTGGCATTATGCTGATACAAAAAATCAGCAACTGCCGCGACGATGCCGCGTGTATCGGGGCAGGTAATTAAAAGCGTTGCGGTGTTTTTCATAAGTTAATTATTTAAAAATTTATGTCATTATACCTAACTAAACATCATTATTAACAACCAGTTATCGATAACAACATGAGCAATCAAGCAGATTTACAAACTAATATTGCGCCCAACATTGTGTTGGCTAACCCACGCGGTTTTTGCGCTGGGGTTGATCGCGCCATTATTATTGTTGAGCAAGCCTTAGAAAAATTTGGCGCACCCATTTATGTGCGTAACGAGGTGGTACATAATAAATTTGTGGTGGATGAGCTGCGTGCTAAAGGCGCGATTTTTGTGAATGAGTTGGATAAAATCCCAGCTGGCAGCACTGTTATTTTTAGCGCACACGGCGTTTCAAAAGCCATTCGTGCAGAAGCCGAAAGTCGCGGATTAACAGCGTTTGACGCCACTTGCCCACTTGTGACAAAAGTGCATATTGAAGTGGCCAAAATGCGCCAAGCAGGCATGGAAATTGTAATGATTGGCCACAAAGGCCACCCTGAAGTAGAGGGCACCATGGGTCAAATTGAAGAGGGGCAATCTAGTGAAGGCATGTATTTGGTAGAAATGCCTGAAGATGTTGCCAAACTAGTTGTTAAGAACGCTGAAAAGCTTGCCTTTGTAACGCAAACCACGTTGTCAATGGACGATGCCGCGCTGGTAATTAATGCGCTGCAATCACGCTTCCCCAATATTCATGCGCCCAAGAGCGATGATATTTGTTATGCCACCCAAAATCGTCAAGATGCAGTCAAAATCATGGCAAAAGATTGCGATTTAGTGATTGTGGTAGGTTCGCCCAATAGTTCAAACTCCAATCGTTTACGAGAAGTTGCGCAAAATCAAGGTGTTGAAGCTTACATGGTAGATAATGCTAGCTTTTTAAAATCCGAGTGGCTTATCGGTAAGCAAAAGATTGGCGTGTCGGCGGGTGCTTCTGCGCCAGAAGTTTTAGTAAAAGCGGTGATTGAAAAATTACAACAAATGGGCGCAAGCCATGTGCAAGAGTTGCAAGGCGTGATAGAAAGCGTGGTTTTTCAGCTGCCTAAAAACTTAACAGCAGCAAAAAGCAATAGATAAAAGGTAAGAGCGAGTTTATTCGCGATTTTTAGGTAATGAGCAACAGGTAATATGTAAAAAGTAAGGTGTAAAAAGTAAGTGCAAAAAGTAAGGGCAAACTTATTACCTATTTCTAAGCAATAAACAACAAATAAGAGCGAATTTATTCGCGATTTTTAGCTAGTAATGACTATCAAGAATAAATTCGCTGCTTCAATACTGAAATAACATGACACTCTATAAAACACCAATATCTGCGCTAGTCCTCATTCACACCGTTGATTTACAAGTGTTAATCATGGAGCGCGCCGATAAGGTTAGCTTTTGGCAATCGGTTACTGGCAGTGTAGAAGGCGACGAAACGCCCATGCAAACCGCCATTCGCGAGGTGCATGAAGAAACGGGCTTAGACGCAAACCAGTACAATTTACAAGATTGGCATGCCAGCAACATCTATGAAATTTATCCACATTGGCGTCACCGATATGCGCCAGGTGTTACGCAAAATACCGAGCATTTGTTTGGCTTAGAATTGCCTTCGCCAATTGCAATAAAATTAGCGCCAAATGAGCATGTACGCTATGAATGGGTAGATTGGCGCGTGGCGTCAACACGCGTGTTTAGCTGGACTAATATTGATGCGATTAAAAAATTAGGTGAAATGCACCAATTAAAGTTATAAAATAAGCTTTTATTTGCACGCAAGCCTACAACCATTATGCAAACACAAGCTGTTAAATCAATTCCCATTAAATTTGAAAAATTTCAAGCGGTTGACGACGCTGATTGTCAGCGCCGCATTATTGCTGCCCGTGAAAAACTCGGCAAACGATTGGTGATTTTAGGCCATCATTATCAGCATGAAAGCGTGTATCGACATGCCGACTTTACTGGCGATTCGCTTAAACTCTCAAAATATTGCGAAAATTTAGAGGCTAAATTTATTGTGTTTTTAGGTGTGCATTTTATGGCTGAAGTGGCCGATATTTTAAGTCGCCCTGAGCAAATTGTGGTGCTGCCAGACTTGGCTGCGGGCTGCAGCATGGCCGATATGGCCAACCTTGCCAAAGTAGAGCGTAGCTACCGCGAGCTGAATAAAGTGCTGAATTTTGACGAGACGATTACCCCAGTTACTTATATAAACTCGGCCGCCGATTTAAAAGCCTTTTGCGGAGAGCACGGCGGCATTGTGTGCACCAGCACCAACGCGCCAAAAATATTGGATTGGAGCTTTAAGCAGCGCGAGAAAGTGTTGTTTTTTCCTGATCAAAACTTAGGTCGTTGGAGCGGCCATAAAATGGGTATTCCGCTCGAACAAATGCCGATTTGGGATCCAGATCAACCGCAAGGCGGCTTAACAATTGAGCAAATTAAAAATGCCAAAATTTTGTTGTGGAAAGGCCACTGCGCAGTGCATCAAATGTTTAGATTGCAAAACATCGAGCATTTTCGCAAGCTTCACCCTGATGGCAACGTAATATCACACCCCGAGGCGCCGTTTGAAGTGTGTTTAAATTCTGACTTTGTCGGCTCAACCGAATATATTTTGCGCACCGTGACAGACGCTGCGCCTAACACCAAATGGCTAGTGGGTACCGAGCTTAATTTAGTGACCCGTTTGGCAGAGCAGATGAAACCGCAAGGTAAATTAGTTCAATTTATGAGTCACGTGGTGTGCGAGTGCAGCACCATGGCGCGCATCGACCCGCAACATTTGGCTTGGACCTTAGAAAATTTGGCTGACGGTAATGTGGTCAATCAAATTACCGTACCCGCGCATGAGGCGAAATTGGCTAAACTGACGCTAGAGCGCATGTTAGCTGCTTCTTAGCCGTCATTGCGAGCGTAGCGTGGCAATCCATACGATTTTAAGCAAACAAAGCCTTTTAGATTGCCGTTCTCGGTTGAATTGCCGTGCTTGGCTCGTTATGACAAAACTCAAAAATTTTAACTATCCTGTAGCATTATGACTTGTCCACTCTGCCAACCATCGCCGTTTGAGACTTTATGGCAAGACACCTTTTGTCGCGTCGTACTATTAAACGATGCGGATTACCCCGCCTATTGCCGCGTTGAACTCATTGAACATATCAAAGAAATGACCGACTTAACGCCTGAAAAACGGGCGCGAATGATGCGCTGCGTTTTTGCCGTGGAAATGGCCATGCGCGAAGTGGTAAAGCCTGACAAAATTAACCTTGCTAGCCTAGGCAACAAAACGCCGCATTTACATTGGCACGTGATTCCGCGATTTGAAAGTGACAAGCACTTTCCAAACTCACATTGGGCAGAGGCAACGCGGGAAGGCACGCCTTTTTTGCTTACCAAAGCAGCACAAAATACCTTGCAAGAAAAAATTAAAACCTACATTGAATGCGCCGTGTAGGGGCAACGCCCTCGTCGCGATTTGTTTATTGCTTAGTTTGTAGCTTAGTTTGTAGCTTAAGTTATAGCTTGACGACGCCTACAAATCGCGCAGAGGGCGCCGCTCTTACACAACCAATCTTTCTACAACGATGCCGTTAGTTAAATGACTTTCCACAATTTCATCAATGTCGTCATTATCCACAAACGTGTACCAAATGGCCTGCGGATAAATCACCATTATCGGTCCTAAATTGCATCTGTCTAAACAGCCAGATCGATTAATACGCACACTACCTTCGCCGCTTAAACCCAACTTTTTTACGCGTGCTTTCATGTGGTCAAACGCAGCTTCAGCGCCTTTGTCCGCGCAGCATGCCTCACCATTTTCGCGTTGATTTAAACAAAAAAATACATGGTATTTATAAAAATTAGTCATCTTGTCATTTTATATTATCAATTTTAAATAGTATTTTAGCAGTTAGGTTTTTTTTGATTATCACTCTGTCGCCACTTGGTCTTCTTGAGTAAAAGTCCAACTTCTGGTAATACTTAAAATATCGGTATCTTTTTTAATGTCGTCAGGAAACCGAGAATACGGCGCGGCAAGTTCCACAATGCGCTTGGCAGCCTCATCTAAAATTTTAGAGCCAGAGCTTTTATCGATCACCACATCCTCAATACTTCCATCTGCTTTAATCGATACCGTCATGCGCAATTGGCCATACAATTTTTGCGCTTTTGCAGCCTCTGGGTAATTCATATTACCAATACGCTCCACTTTTTGGCGCCACGATTCTACATACATGGCAAATCGATACTCTTTTGTGCGTGCACCAATAAACTTACGTTTAGGACGCTTTTCATATTCACTTTGCTGTTTATCGATGAGTGCGCTTAATCGATCCATTTCCTTCATGGCGGCGGCTATTGCGGCGTGGTCTGGCATATTGGTATTTGTTTTTTGGTCACCTTCTTCAGGCTGCGCCGCGGCCGCGTTTTGTGTGGGGTTAGATTCAATTTTATGCATTGAGTTAATTTGCATCATCAGCTCTTGCGCCTGTTTAGTCAACTCGTCAACGCGTTTTTGCTCGCGCGCTTCTTGCGCTTTTAGTTTGGCTGATTTGGCAGCACTACTCTGCTGCGCACTAGCTTGCAACTTAACTTCTGTCGTTTGCAGTTTAGGCGCAGGCAAAGCCGATTTCATGGTGCGATTATCGTCGGTATTACCGCCGCGGTCTAAATTGGCTTGCGCAAGTGCCTCGGCCTTAGCGGGCGCAGTCTTGGTTTTTGCATTCACTAATACCACGCTTAAAGATGGCAAATGGTCGGCTATTTTTTTCAGTTCTGGCTGAAAATGGATGGTTAAAATGACGGCATGGACGGCGATAGAACTAAAAACAGCGATTTTCATCGCGCTGTAGGTTTGAGTGATTTGCGCTTTCGACACCACTCGCATACTATGTTTTGCCGCAGCGTTCAAATTATAGGTTTTTCCCAAAAAGACTATTTTAAATGCTATTTTATCGCGTCCAGTATTTTTTGATGTACGCCGCCAAAACCGCCGTTACTCATCACTAATATATGGTCGCCTGATTTAGCCGAATTTGCAATGGCTGCAACTAAATTATCTAAACTATCAGTGGTTTGCGCCTTATTTTTGATGGATTTTAACGCTTCTGCCGCATCCCAGCCTAAATTTGCGCTGTAACAAAATACCAAATCGGCGTCTTTTAAGCTGGCTGGTAGCGCGGCTTTCATCACGCCAAGCTTCATAGTGTTGCTACGCGGCTCTAGCACCGCTAAAATTCTAGCCGCGCCAATCCCTTTATCAAGCTTAGCCCGCAGACCTGCGATTGTGGTTTCAATTGCCGTTGGGTGATGCGCAAAATCGTCATACACGGTAATATTATTCACTACACCTTTGGTTTCCATGCGGCGTTTTACGTTTTTAAACTCACTCAGCGCCTCAATTGCAATGCACGGCGCCACTCCCACATGACGGGCGGCGGCGATTGCCGCCAGCGCGTTCATACGGTTGTGTTCACCCGACATTTGCCAGCTTAAATGCGCTTGACGCTCACCCTTAAAAACCACATCAAAACTACCATCCCCTTGTGCATTTTTTGCCTGCCAATCCGCATCCGTGCCAAACAGCTCAATATTGCTCCAGCAGCCTTTATCAATTACACGTTTAAGGCTATCTTCACGGCCATTGCTCACAATCAAACCGTTTTGTGGAACGGTGCGAACTAGATGATGAAACTGTTTTTCAATTGCGGGCAAATCATCAAAAATATCGGCGTGATCAAACTCTAAATTATTCAATATTGCGGTACGTGGGCGGTAATGCACAAATTTTGAGCGCTTGTCGAAAAATGCAGTGTCGTATTCGTCCGCCTCAATCACAAAAAAAGGTGAGCAGTTTTGTGCATCAATTCTTATTTTTTGTAAGTGTGCCTCACTTTTAGTACCCTCGCCCGTAAGCGGGAGTGGGGCTTGCTTGCTTGCTTGTGCAGGCGGCACTTGCGGCAACCGCGCCGAAACGCCAAAATTCTCAGGCACGCCGCCAATCAAAAAGCCAGGCGCTAAACCTGCGTATTCCAGTATCCAGGCGAGCATTGATGATGTCGTGGTTTTGCCATGCGTACCCGCCACCGCCAATACCCACTTGCCTTGCAGCACATTCTCTGCCAACCATTGCGGGCCAGAAATATACGGTAAACCAAGGTTTAATATTTCCTCCATTAACGGATTGCCGCGCGAAACCACATTACCAATCACATAAATATCAGGCTTTAATTGCGTTTGCGAAGGATCAAAACCTTCAATCAACTCAATGCATTGGGCTTCTAATTGCGTGCTCATCGGCGGATAAACATTCGCATCGCACCCCGTGACGCGATGCCCTGCCTGCTTGGCCAGCACCGCAATACCGCCCATAAATGTACCGCAAATACCTAAAATGTGAATATGCATATAATGATTTTAACTGTTAAAGATTAAGTTATGTGTCTAAGTTTGAATTTTGAATTAAGAAGCAGGCTTTAGTTAGTCTCGCCAGGATTAAAGCTCAATCTGTTACTCCAAGATGTAATAGCCAAGTACTTTCACTAGTTTTGAACACAATGTCCTGCCATGAAGCCTCGTACCAAACAGGAGGGTCTACAAAAATTTCATAAATTGAACATGAGCCTACTGTATTTAACAGATGCTTTAAAAGTATGTCCACCGCGGCAGTTTTGGCCATGTGATGATCCTCTCGCACCGATGGTTTAAATGACATCTGAAAACACCAATTCATCAGTATTGGCGCCATAAAGACGTTTAAATCTTCATTTATTTGTTTAACTTTTACGTGCCAGTCTGCGAAAGTGTAAGGAGTATTTGTACGGTAATTCACTCCATCACCAAACCAAGAATGAAGTGAAATTTCAATTTCTTCTTCGTGCTTTAGCGCTATTAGTTCTGATGTAAAGTAGATATTGGATGATTCGTGTAATGAGCCTAGTACACTTAACAGAGCATTTACTACAGTTTCATTCATAAAGGCTCTACCCCAGATTCGGCGCTAACCAGCGTTCTAAATAATCTTTGGGTAGGTTTCTGCGTTTTGCCAACTCTTCTAATTGGTCTGCGCCTATTTTATCCACACTGAAATATTTAGCGTCTTTGTGAGCAAAGTAAAAGCCAGACACTGCTGCGGCGGGTTGCATGGCAAAGTTTTCCGTTAAGGTCATGCCAATTTCCTCGCCATTTAACAAGTGGAACATATCGGGTTTTGCAGTATGGTCTGGGCAGGCGGGGTAGCCAGGCGCAGGGCGAATGCCTTGATATTGTTCTTTAATTAGCGCTTCTATGCCTAATTTTTCATCGCTTGCATAGCCCCATAAATCGGTGCGAATACGTTCGTGCATGTATTCTGCAAATGCTTCGGCCAGTCGGTCTGCAAGGCTTTTGAACATAATGCCGCTGTAGTCGTCGTTGGCGGCTTCAAATCTTTTTTCAAGTTTATCGATACCTATGCCGCCAGTAACTGCAAAACAGCCGATGTAATCATCTGCAATACCTTTGGGCGCAATAAAATCGCTTAAACATTGGTTTGGCCGCGCAACGCCATCTATCACGGGCTTTACGCTTTGTTGGCGCATGCCGTAATAAGTAAACGCGACTTGGCTGCGCGTGTCGTCGGTGTAAATTTCAATATCGTCGTCATTCACAGAGTTGGCAGGCATTAGCGCGATAACGCCATTGGCGTTTAACCAACGACCATCGATGATTTTTTTCAGCATGGTTTGTGCTTCTGCAAATACTTTACTTGCCGCTTCGCCCACTACTTTATCTTGCAAAATTGCAGGGTAGCTGCCTGCTAAATCCCAGGTTTGAAAGAACGGCGCCCAATCAATGTATTGGGCAATTAAACTTAAATCGATATTTTTAAACACGCGGCGACCAATAAACTTGGGTTTTACCGGCGCATTTTCGCCTGTAAAACTTAATTTAGATTTGTTTGCGCGCGCATCAGCGATGGTTAATAGTGGCACGCCTTTTTTGTTGGCGTGTTGTGTGCGGGCTTTTTGGTAATCGGCTTGAATCTCGGCCAAATACGCACCGCGCGTTTCAGGCGCGAGTAAATTTTGCATCACCGAAACACTACGTGACGCATCTGGCACATAGACAATTGGGCCATCGTAATACGGCGCGATTTTTACCGCCGTATGCGCGCGAGAACACGTGGCGCCACCAATTAATAACGGCGTTTGCCGTGCTTGAAAATACGGATCGCGCTGCATTTCTTTAGCAATATTGGTCATTTCTTCTAAGCTTGGCGTGATAAGCCCGCTTAACCCAATAATATCGGCATTCTCTGCTTTGGCCATGGCTAAAATCTCGGCCGCTGGCACCATCACGCCCATGTTGACGACTTCAAAATTATTGCATTGCAACACCACACTGACGATATTTTTGCCAATATCGTGCACATCACCTTTTACGGTGGCAATGACCATTTTGCCTTTGGGTTTCGATTTTTCACCCGTGCGGGCTTCGTCACGCGCTTTTTCTGCCTCAATAAACGGAATTAAATGTGCTACCGCCGTTTTCATCACGCGGGCGGACTTTACCACTTGCGGTAAAAACATTTTACCTTGGCCGAATAAATCACCCACCACGTTCATGCCGTCCATCAGCGGGCCTTCGATGACGTGAATTGGGCGGCCGCCACTTGCTTCAAC
>JAYTEL010000125.1:0-11246 GCA_043735225.1 Methylotenera sp.
GTTACTAGGCCATACCAAACTGGAAAGCACAGTGCGTTACTTGGGCATTGAAGTTGATGATGCCTTGGAAATGGCAGAGCAGACGGAAGTTTAATGGGGTAGGGTGCGGCTAGTGAAGACTGGCTGCACAACATACTTTGCGCAGCGGTAATATTGGAAACCCTAAAGCTGACATTGAAAAACGAGACTTTCGGCCAAAAGCAGACCTAAGCTAAAACTTTTAAAACCAATCTTTTTGCGAGATTAAAGTTGTGCATTATTTTATTTAACGCACTCATATGGTGCAAAAAATATAGTCTAAAACCTTCTCAATTTTTATTTCTAGATATAACTAATTGATATTTATATGAAATGTTAGAAATATGTAGAGTGGCATACTAGTTGCTAACACTATACTAACGAGAAAGCGGTTTGCTCGTAAGTTTGCCGCTATAGTTCCAAAAAGATAACTAGGGTTCCGATTTCAGTTTGTTTGAAGTGTCTGGTCCAAGAGTTATCGGCCAAAAGTAGTTTTACTGCTTGGCTACACGGAGGGATAAAAGCCCGGGAGACAGCATGATAAATGCCGGCTTCTCGACTTTTAACTTTTGGAGTTTCCATGTATTTTGTTTATTCTCATCTAGTCAGCTTTCCTATGTGGTCGCTAAACTTGCAGGCTAAATAAGCTTAGCGCCATGTTGCCTACTCAAAAAATCATTGCCAGCTGGAATAGTCTGTGGATTATTCGCGGTGGTTTAAGCCGCAAAACCTATTTGTTGCTGGCATTTGCCGGTTTTGTGCTGCCTATTGCTGCTTGGTGGCTGTTATCTGTCAGCGGCTTGGTAGAGAAAGTTTTTATGCCAGGGCCGCTAGATGTGCTTGCGCGCACTTTGACTTGGTTTAATGAAGAATCGCTAATGGGTGATATTTGGATTAGTACCTACCGTGTATTTGCTGGCTTTGCTTTATCGGCCATATTGGCTATTCCTTTGGGTGTGATGATTGGCACTTACCCACCTATGAAGGCGATGTTTGAGCCGCTGATGGATTTTATTCGCTACATGCCTGCGGTAGCTTTCATTCCACTGGTAATGCTGTGGGTGGGTATTGAAGAGAGCTCTAAAATTGCCATTATTTTTATTGGCACTTTCTTTCAAATGGTTTTAATGGTGGCAGAGGATATTCGCCGTGTGCCAATTAACCAGATTGAGGCCGCGCACACTATGGGTGCAAATTGTGGCGAAATTGTATCGCTGGTGATTATTCAATCTGCCAAACCCGCATTGCTCGATACGCTACGTGTAACCATGGGCTGGGCTTGGACATACTTGGTTGTGGCGGAGCTGGTAGCCGCCAACTCTGGCCTTGGTTATTCTATATTACGCGCACAACGCTTTATGCAAACCGACAAAATATTTGCAGGCATTATTTTAATTGGTTTAATCGGCTTGGCAATTGATCAGCTATTCCGCTTACTGCATCGCAAAAGCTTTCCTTGGTTGTATTTAAAGTAGCCGATTATGCAGACCAAAATTAATATTACTAATGCAAATAAAACCTTTGGCGCTGGCGAAGACGGCGTTATTGCGCTGCAAGACATTCATTTAACAATTGCCAATAATGAATTTGTGACTTTTGTAGGCGCTTCTGGCTGTGGCAAGTCGACCTTGTTGCGCTGTATTGGCGGGCTAGAAAGCTTGTCATCAGGCAGTATTACGCAAGATGATGTTGCTATTAATCAGCCTGGCGTTGATCGCGCCATGGTGTTTCAGCATTACAGTTTGTACCCTTGGCTATCGGTGATTGGCAATATTAAATTTAGTCGTTCGTTGCAAGCTGGCCGCGAAAATTTAAGCTCGGCCGATGTAGAAAAAGCTTCTGGTAGGGCAGATGCCTTGCTGGAACTAATGGGCTTAACGCATGTGCGTGATTATTACCCAAATCAACTCTCTGGCGGCATGCAGCAACGCGTGGCTATTGCCAGAGCGCTAATGTCGCGCCCACAAATATTACTAATGGATGAGCCATTCGGCGCTTTGGATGCGCAAACCCGTGAAGTGATGCATGACTTAATTTTATATGTATCTAAGCTTGAAAAAACTACGATTATATTTGTGACGCATGACGTAGAAGAGGCTATTTACCTAGGTCAACGCGTGGTTGTCATGGCGCCGCGCCCAGGCCGAATTGATAGTATTTTCAACGTAGATTTGCCTGAAAAACGTAACCAAGACATGAAACACTCAGCACAGTTTTTGGAGCAGAAAAAACAGATTTTAGCGCGCATACGCGAAACGGCAGGTATGCATACCGATTACGAATTATTAGAACGCATGACCCAGCAAGCACAAATTTAGCACTTTATTTTTTAACTTTTACTTAACAACTTTTTTTAATACTGGAGATTGAAATGAAACTTAAGAAATTTGTCATTACAGCTGCTTTAGTCACAGCATCTTTCACTGCGCCAATATCAGCAATTGCTGCAACACCCATCAAGCTTTCTATGACGACTTGGATCGGTTACTCGCCATTCTACGTGGCTGCAGGTATGGATATGTACAAAAAACATGGTTTGCAAGTTACGCTAAAAACCTTCTCAGACCCAGCCATGTTGTCAAGTTCTGTTATGAGTAAGGCGGTAGATGGCTCATTAATGACGTATGACCAGTTGATTGGTGCAGTCGCACAAGGGCAAAAATTAAAAGTAGTGATGCCTATTGATTATTCTAACGGTGGCGACGCAGTTTTAGCCGATAAATCGATTACAAAAATTACCGATTTAAAAGGCAAGAAAGTGGCTTATTCGCCGTTATCGCCATCAGACTTTTTAATTTCTTATGCGCTAAAAATCAATGGAATGAGCACAAAAGATATTAGCCCAATCAATATGGCGCCAGAAGCGGTCCCCTCAGCAATGGCTTCTAAAGCTGTGCAGGCAGGAGTTACATACGAACCTAATGTGTCGCAAATTTTAGCAACTGGAGGCGGCAGCCAATTTAAAACCATTTATACATCAAAAGAAGCACCAGGCTTAATTGCCGATGTGATGGTGTTTGATGAGGCTTATATTAAAAATAACCGCAAGCCAATTGCTGCCTTGATTCAGGCTTATTTAGAAGGTTTGGCTTACATGAATTCTAATCCGAAAGAATCTTCAGAAATCATCGGCAAGGCCATAGGTGTTTCAGGTAAAGAGGTGTTGGAGCAACTAACAGGCGTTTACAACATTCCAGCTAAAGAAATGAAGCTGCCGTTTATGCCAGACAAAGATACCAAATCTTATTTTGTCAGCGGTGAAGTGATTAACGAAATTTTAATGAACAGTAAGCAAATTAAAACACCTGTAGCTATTAAAACGACTATAGATGATAGCTTTGTTAAAGCGCTGAAGTAATTCATGATAATTCAATCAAGTGCCCTCATTGTGATTGATATGCAGCGAGATTTTTTGGATGCAGGCGGCTATGCTGCGACGGCTGGGCTTGAGGTGAGTGCGTTGCGTAAGCCGATTCCGTTTATTGCGGGCATGTTGAATGCGGCGCGAGCCAGCCAGATGCTGGTAGTGCATACGCGGGAAGGCCATAGGGCAGATATGCTTGATTGCTCACCGACCAAGCTGGCGCGCAGTCGTAATGCAGGCGCAGAGATTGGAAGCATAGGGCCGCTGGGGCGCTTGTTGATTCGCGGTGAATATGGGCACGACATTATTGACGAGCTAAAACCGATTGAAGGCGAGCCAATCATTGATAAACCTGGTTATGGCGCTTTTCATCAGACTGATTTGGCGCAAATTTTAGATAATCACGACATTAAGCGCCTTTATATTTGCGGCGTGACGACTGAGGTTTGTGTACATTCAACTCTGAGTGAAGCTATTGATCGCGGCTATGACTGCGTGTTGGTTGCGGATGCGTGTGGCTCGGCGAATGTAGATTTGCACGATGCGGCGATGAAAATGGTGGCAGTTGAAGGTGGTATTTTTGGGCGCGTTTGTGATACGCAAACAGCCATTGCAGAACTGAAGGAAAATGCATGACGCAACAACAAAACATATTGTGGGAAGAGGTGATACCTAGTGGCAATCATTGGTCTGGCCTTATTCGGCGCGGCACAGCGTTACGGCTAACTGATTTGGGTGGTGGCGCAAATCTTTCGGCTTTATTTTATAATGCCGAGGATAAGCTAGAACGTTACAATTTATCTGACACGCTTAAAGCGCAACACACAGCTTTTCTCACAGCAGGCAATGTGATTTACAGCGATATGGGGCGGGTGCTGGCGTCTATTATTGCGGACGGTGTAGGCTGGCACGACACCATTTGCGGCGTGAGCGATGCCAACATGATTGCCGCGCAATATGGCGAAAGCAGTTACCAAACGCATCGTAATGAGATGTATCGCAACGGCAAAGACGGTTTGTTAGTCGAGCTGGCTAAGCATGGTTTAGGTAAGCGTGATTTAACGGCATGCGTTAATTTTTTTAGCAAAGTGATGCCTGACAATGATGGTAATTTAAGTTTTTCGGAAAATAACAGCAAGGCTGGCAGCAGCGTGGATATTCGCTTTGACATGAATGTGCTGCTAGTTTTATCCGCCGCGCCACACCCGCTAGATCCTAAAACCCGCTATCAACCAAGTGCTGTGAAGTTTTCTGCATATCATGCAGGCCCTGTAACTCGCGATGATATTTGCCGTAATAGCTGTCTGCAAAATGGCCGCGGTTTTGTGAATACAGAAAGATATTATTTATGATGACCGAAAGTAAACTCGACGCAAAAAGTGCCGTACTTAACCAAGTTTGTGATGCGGGCGACCCATGGATGGCAACGGTTAAAAAAGGCCAAATCTTTCGCATTTTAGATTTGGAAGGCAACCAAGCGGTCGATACATTGTTTTACAGCGCAAGCAACCAAGAAGAGCGTTACAGCGCGGTCGGTACCATTGCCCGACAAAGACAGCTTTACTTAACGACTGGCTCAGTGCTCTATTCATCTGAAGGCAATCCAATGCTCACAATCGTTGCTGATACTTGTGGTCGCCACGACACGCTAGGCGGCGCATGCTCGGCTGAAAGCAACACCACGCGCTACGACCTTGCCAAACGCTCCATGCACAGTTGCCGCGACAGCTTTATGCACGCACTTAACACTTGCGAGTGCGCCAGCCACATGAGCAAGCGCGACATTACTGGCAACATCAATTTTTTCATGAACGTGCCAGTCACGGCTGATGGTGCATTAAGCTTTGCAGATGGCATTTCTGGCGCAGGTAAATATGTAGAAATGCGCGCAGAAATGGATGTGATTGTGCTGATTTCAAACTGCCCGCAATTGAATAATCCATGTAACGGCTACAACCCAACACCAGTGCGCCTGCTGGTGTGGGATAACCATTAAAGTTTTTAATAAATTATAGCGCTAGGACGACCTTGCGTTTGCAATAGAAACGAGACGACTCGCACTTGAGGTTTTAATGTTTACTAAAGTATTAATCGCTAACCGCGGTGAAATCGCCTGCCGCATCATTCGTACACTCAAAAAAATGGGTATCGCATCGGTCGCCATTTATTCAGAGGCTGATGCTGGCGCTCGTCATGTTTTAGATGCTGATGAAGCGATTTGTGTCGGCCCAGCACCTGCGGCCGAGAGTTATTTGAATGTGCAAAAAATACTCCAAGTGGCCGCCGATACTGGCGCGCAGGCCATTCACCCAGGCTATGGATTTTTATCTGAAAATGCCAGTTTCGCCGAAACTTGCGAGGCAGCGGCTATTGCATTTATTGGCCCAACACCAGCGCAAATGCGCGATTTTGGACTAAAACATACAGCGCGTGACTTGGCACAAAAAAATAATGTACCTTTGTTGCCAGGCACGGGTTTGCTAAAAGATATTGCTGAAGCCAAAACGGAAGCTGCAAAAATAGGCTACCCAGTGATGCTAAAAAGCACAGCAGGTGGCGGCGGTATTGGCATGCAACTGATTTGGGTAGAGGATGAATTGGCCGCAGCATTTGAATCGGTGCAGCGCTTATCAAAAAACAACTTTAAAGATAATGGTATTTATCTTGAAAAATATGTGCAAGCTGCACGCCATATTGAGGTGCAGATTTTTGGTGATGGCAAGGGCAAAGTGATTGCACTTGGCGAAAGGGACTGTTCAGTTCAGCGCCGCAATCAAAAGGTAATCGAAGAAACGCCTGCACCCAATATCACCGAAACCACCCGAAAAGCCTTGTGTGAAACTGCCGTGAAGCTAGGCAGTGTGCTGCATTACCGTTCTGCTGGCACGGTTGAGTTTGTGTACGATAACGCATCGCAGCAATTTTACTTTTTAGAGGTAAATACGCGTTTGCAAGTAGAGCATGGCGTCACGGAGTTAGTTTCAAATGTAGATTTGGTCGAATGGATGGTGCGCACCGCAGCGGGTGATAGTGACTTTTTAAACACTTATAAACATCAACCGCAAGGCCACGCCATTCAAGTGCGTGTATATGCAGAAGACGCCAATAAAAATTTTCAACCAGCCAGCGGCGTGCTGACTGAAGCTGTATTTTCACAAAATGCCAGAATTGACACTTGGGCGCAACGTGGCAGTGAAGTTTCGCCGTTTTACGATCCATTAATTGCTAAAATTTTGGTGAAAGCGGATGACCGAAATCAAGCCGTTACCGCTATGCGAAATGCCCTTGCAGAAAGCAAGCTGAGCGGCATCGAAACCAACTTAGAGTATTTGCGTCAGGTGCTGGCAGATAGCGTTTTCCCCGCAGGCACACAAACTACCAGCTATTTGAACAGTTTTACATACAAACCAAACACCATCGACGTGCTGGACGGCGGCGTGATGACGACCATACAAGATTACCCAGGACGGCTTGGTTATTGGCATGTTGGCGTGCCGCCTTCAGGTCCGATGGATCATTTGGCGTTTAGGTTTGGCAATAAACTAGTTGGCAATGCTGAAGATATTGCAGGCTTAGAAATAACCTTAATTGGCTGCAAACTTAAGTTTAATGTTGATGCGATTGTCAGCGTAACAGGCGCGCTAATTGAGGCGACGCTTGATAACCAGCCGCTTACCATGTGGCAATCACATGTAATAAAAGCGGGTAGTGTGTTGAAGTTGGGCGCAATTTCTGGCGCAGGCTGTCGCGCTTATTTGGCGGTGCAGGGCGGCTTTGATGTACCCGAATATTTGGGTAGTAAATCGACATTTACCTTGGGACAGTTTGGTGGTCATGGCGGCAGAGGTTTGCGCGTGGGCGATGTGTTGCATTTGGCAAAAAGTGCAATAAATTTTGAAGAAAAGTCTATCCCAGTAAATTTACAGCCACATTACCCGCACGATTGGGAAATTGGCGTTTTATATGGCCCGCATGGCGCGCCAGATTTTTTTACCCAAACCGATATTGACGTATTTTTTAGTACCGAATACGAGGTGCATTACAACTCTAACACCACAGGTATTCGCTTAATTGGTCCTAGACCCCAATGGGCGCGACAAGATGGCGGTGAGGCTGGCTTGCATCCTTCAAACATTCACGACAACGCTTATGCCATCGGCTCGATAGATTTTACAGGCGATATGCCGATTATTTTGGGCCCTGACGGCCCAAGTTTGGGCGGATTTGTATGCCCAGCCGTTATTGTAAAAGCTGAGCTATGGAAAATGGGCCAACTTAAAGCGGGCGATAAAATTCGCTTTAAACAGCTAGATCAACACCAAGCAGTGGAGCTGGAGCTTGCACAAAATAACTTAATTGCCAATTTAACATATAACAATATTAAAACAGATGAAGCTATTAAATTAGAAGCCTTGAAAGCCAATATCCATGCGGCTTACAGCCCTGTACTTTTGGCCTCGGCAGAAACAGATGAGCAAATAAAGGTTGTTTACCGCCAAGCAGGCGATAAAAACTTGCTAGTGGAATATGGCGAATTGGTGTTGGACATTAACTTGCGCTTTCGCGTGCATGCGTTAATGCAATGGCTGCAAGTCCAAAAAATTCAAGGCATTATCGATTTAACACCTGGCATACGTTCACTGCAAGTGCATTACGATAGCCTTGTGTTGCCAGTCGATAAGCTGATTAGTATTTTGCAGCAAGCCGAGCATGAGCTACCGCCAACCGATGCAATGGAAGTGCCGACGCGCATTGTGCATTTGCCGCTGTCTTGGGAAGACCCGACTATTCAGCTGGCCGTTTCTAAATACGCGCAATCGGTGCGTAAAGATGCGCCTTGGTGCTCGCTTGAGCCAAAGCCAAATAATACCGAATTTATTCGTCGTGTTAACGGCTTGGAAAGTGTAGAGCAAGTCAAACAGACTGTGTTTAACGCGAGTTATTTAACACTCGGTTTGGGCGATGTGTATTTAGGTGCACCAGTTGCCACGCCGCTAGATCCGCGTCACAGATTAGTCACCACCAAATACAACCCAGCGCGTACTTGGACACCTGAAAACGCTGTGGGTATTGGCGGCGCGTATATGTGTATTTATGGCATGGAAGGCCCAGGCGGTTATCAGTTGGTTGGCCGCACCTTGCCGATTTGGAATCGCTGGAATATCACTTCAGACTTTAAAGCAGAAGCGCCTTGGTTATTACGATTGTTTGACCAAATTCGCTATTACGAAGTCACGGCCGATGAATTAGTGCAAATGCGCGCTGATTTTATACAGGGTAAATTTCAGCTGAAAACTGAAGAAACAACTTTTAGCTTAAAAGAATATAACCAATTTTTAAGCCAAGAATCTGCCAGCATCAATGCCTTTAAAACCAAGCAGAAAGCGGCATTTGAGGCAGAACGCGAGTATTGGATTGCCACAGGTCAGGCTAATTACGATCAAGATATTGAAGGAGAACAGGCAACGCAAACATATACATTGCCAGCAGGTCACGCCGTTACAAAATCGCATGTTGCGGGCAATTTATGGCAAGTTAAAGTGGGCGAGGGCGATACTGTAAAAGAAGGAGATGTGCTGGTAATTGTAGAATCGATGAAAATGGAAATTGCAATTACAGCACAAACTAGTGGAAAAATTAGCCAAATATTGTGTGCAGAAAGTAGTCCTGTGGCGGCTGGCCAGGCCCTGCTTGTTATTGAGGAGCTGGCATGAACTTAGAAATTGCACATCTGCAAGCGCAATATCGTTTAGGCCTCACGCCGACAGGTTTAGTGAAACAATTGGCTGCTGCCACAAGCGCCGTAGATAGCCATCAGGTATGGATTTACCGTTTATCTTTAGATGAAATGCTGGTTTACGCAAAAAATTTAGAAGCAAAACAGACCAAAGACTTGCCTTTATACGGCATTCCTTTTGCCATAAAAGATAATATCGATTTGGCTGGTGTGCCAACAACGGCGGGCTGTCCAGACTATGCCTACACACCTGAAAAATCGGCTACCGTGGTGCAAAAGCTCATTGATGCAGGCGCGATTCCTGTTGGCAAAACAAATTTAGATCAGTTTGCCACTGGCTTGGTTGGCACACGTTCACCTTATGGCGCATGTAAAAATAGCATCAATCCTGACTATATTTCTGGCGGCTCTAGCGCTGGTTCAGCGGTTAGCGTCGCGCTTGGCTTGGTAAGTTTTAGCTTGGGTACCGATACCGCAGGCTCTGGCCGTGTGCCAGCAGCTTTTAACAACTTGGTTGGCGTAAAGCCAAGCCTTGGCTTGCTTAGCACAGATGGCGTGGTTCCCGCTTGTCGCACGCTCGATTGTGTATCAATATTTACCAAAAATGCGGAAGACGCTGCAACTGTGTTGGAAAGCGCACAAGGCTTTGATGCAGATGATGCGTATTCGCGTGAATTACCAGCCAGCTTACCGTCCAATTTAGCCAGAATTTTTAAATTTGGCGTGCCAAAGCTCAGTCAGTTAGCATTTTTTGATAATGCAGAAACACCGCAATTATTTCAGCAAGCCATTGACCAGTTAGAGGCTATTGGCGGCAGTGTGGTAGAAATTGATTTTGCACCATTTATCGAAACGGCTCAGTTGTTGTACCAAGGGCCGTGGGTGGCAGAACGTTACGCAGCGATAAAAGATTTTTTTGATGCAAAACCAGAGGCGATTTTTCCTGTCACTAAGCAAATCATTAACAACGCAGCTAAATTTAGTGCTGCAGATACTTTTAACGCCATGTACCAATTAAAGGCGCTGCAACGCAAGGCTGATGAAGTTTGGGGGAAAGTTGATTTAATAGTCACACCTACTGCTGGCACCATTTACACCATCGCCGAAGTTAATGCCGACCCAATTCAAACCAATACTAATTTAGGCTATTACACCAATTTTATGAATTTACTGGATATGGCGGCAATCGCCGTACCTACGGGTTTCTATGCCAATGGCATCGGCTTTGGCGTCACCATTAGCGCACCTGCATTTAGCGATGCCGCATTACTTAATTTAACACGCCGCATGACAGAGGGAAGATAAAAATGATGATTAAAGTAGCCGTTTGTGGCGCACACATGCAAGGTTTGCCGCTAAATGCGCAATTAACTGCTTTGGGTGGAGAGTTTGTAGAAGCAACACACACGTCGGCAGATTATCAATTGTTTGCGCTAAATAGCTTTACGCCGCCACGCCCAGGTTTGTTGCGTGTGCTAGAAAACGGCGCTGCCATTGCCTTAGAAGTTTGGCAGCTTCCGATTGAGAACTACGGTAAATTCGTAGCAACCGTGCCTGCGCCATTGGGCTTTGGCACACTAACATTGGCGGATAACAGTCAAGTACAAGGTTTTTTGTGCGAAGCGTATGTAACACAAAACGCCATTAATATCAGCCAATTAGGCGGTTGGCGCGCATTTCTAGCTTCTATTTAGTTTGGTCTTTATTTTGTATGTTAGAAGGGAATGCAAAATGAATATTACCAGCACTTTTAAAAATACAGACAGTATGTTGCCAAATAGTTTAGCGTTCAGTTTTGCTATTGTTGGCTATGCGCTTGGCGTTTACATGCTGTTTTCAACGAGCGTTTTGGTCAATATTGTAGGTGTTCTACTAACCGCGCAAGCATTGATTATTAGCGCTTATTTGCTGCACGAGTTTTCGCATTGGAGCCTCTTTAAAACGCCTGAACTGAATCGTCGCTGGGGCATGTTCATGAGCTGGATTAATGGCAGTTGCTACAGCACGTTTGAAGAGATTCGCAGCAAGCACATGCACCACCATGTCGATCGCGCCGATGTGCTGACTTTTAACGTGCAACATTTGATGCGTGATATGCCAAGTTTTGCGCGCAATAGCATCAAAGCT
>JAYTEL010000126.1:0-15213 GCA_043735225.1 Methylotenera sp.
GTCTCTGTGGCCCTATTCCGCGCCTTATACTGTTGCCAGCTTTCAGCGTACGGCCGTTAGCCGTCATCTTGCTCTGTGCAGCCCGGACTTTCCTCCCCTTGCTTGCGCAAGCGGCGACTGTCTAGCTAGCTTCACAAGAATTTTAACACCAAACAAACTATCCGCTTGCCCCCAAACAGAAAACATTAGTAAACTAGCATTAAGTTTTATTTAGATTTATTCAACAAATGACAACAATTTGAGGTGCAATATCTTTTAATTGGTGGCTTGGCTGAGTCATTACATGGCGTAGAGCGCGCTACGATGGATATTGATATTACTGTGGCCATGCGACCCAATAATTTAGATAAGCTCATCGCATGTGCAGAGTCGCTTAATCTTAAACCAGTTTTGCCTGTGCCGCTTAGCAGCTTAAAAATTTACCGTTGTTGAAACAATGGCATCAAGAGAAAAACTTAATTGCTTTTGCGCTACGCACCGAAGAATTAGCAGGCGTTACGCTAGATATTTTATTGTTTCCGCCAATTGATTTTGCCCAAGTGCTGCAAAATGTGATGCAATTTGCGATACAGTACAACAGTCAATGTTGCTAGCATTGACGACTTAATCTTATTAAAACAAGCGGCCGGACGGTCGATAGATTTAAGCGATATTGTACATTTAAATAAAATTAAATCTTTATGAAACAACCATTTAATCCAGATGATAGAACATATTTAGTCAGCGATGAACGATTAAAAGCGTTCAAATCGCTAACGCCTGCAGAGTGCTTAAGATGGGTGGAAGAATTAGCAATCTTTTTGAGGCTGGCAAAACTTAAATCAACAAGCCCAAGCCAACTCACAAAAACTTAATTTTTAAGGCCTCACAACCATACGCTTTACTGCTTAAGACTTAACTGATTAAGACTTAACAGCTTAAGACTTAACAGCTAAAGACTTAACAGCTTAAGACTTAATAACTTAAGGCTTCACAACCAAACTGTTTTTAACCGATTTAACGCCTTTGACTGCGCTGGCGATTTGCCCGGCACGTACTTTTGTAGCTTCATCTTTAACAAATCCGCTTAAAATCACCACGCCGTCTTTGGTTTCTACGCTCACTTTAAAGCTGCTAAAGTTTTTTTCGACTAAATATTTACTTTTAATTTTAGTAGTAATCGCGCTGTCTTTGGCGGCGCGTTTGGTCTCTTGTTGCTGCACGGCTGATTTATACGTCGCGTAT
Organism: Methylotenera sp.; assembly: GCA_043735225.1. Classification (GTDB taxonomy): domain Bacteria; phylum Pseudomonadota; class Gammaproteobacteria; order Burkholderiales; family Methylophilaceae; genus Methylotenera_A. The sequence goes on from JAYTEL010000126.1 coordinate 1,225, forward strand.
TCATCTTGATTTAAGCTACCGTTATGATTTTTGTCAGCTTTGCTAAAACCAGCAAAATCAAACGTACTATCTTTTTTGATTTCGCTAGCACTTAATTTGCCATCTTTTTCCACGTCCAATACATTAAATTCCTTCTGATAAGGAGATTGGGTAGTGTTTTCAGTTAAGCCAGCAGCAAGCACTGGGGCGCTTGTTAAGGCGAATAATATTGCAAAACTTGCAAGTTTAAATAGTTGCATTGTTACACTCCTTAGTTTGTGTATTTTTACGCCTGTCCCATGTGAATAAAGCGCTTAGTGCATGTATTGTACGGGGCTGACGTTTACGGTTATGCGATTATGAAGGCATACAAACAATTAAATATTAAACTAATTTCCAATGTATTTGTTGGCCAGCTCTTAAAGGTACTAGACTTTCGTTTCCCATCGCTAGTTCATTTGGAACGGTCCAACTAGTTTTTTGCAAAGTTATTTGTGCAGTATTGCGCGGCAATCCATAAAAATCTGCGCCATAAAAACTGGCAAAGGCTTCAAGTTTATCTAATTGATTGACTGATTCAAACGCCTCAGCATAAAGCTCTAAGGCCGCATGCGCGGTGTACATACCCGCGCAGCCACATGCGGCTTCTTTAGCATGCTTAGTGTGCGGCGCGCTATCAGTGCCTAAGAAAAATTTTGCATTGCCACTCGTCGCAGCTTTTATCAACGTTTGGCGATGTGACTCGCGTTTTAAAATCGGCAAGCAGTAATGGTGCGGCCGTATGCCGCCAATAAACATATCATTACGGTTCATTAGCAAATGATGCGCGGTAATAGTTGCTGCCACATTTTTAGATGATTCGGCCACAAAATCAGCGGCATCTTTGGTCGTAATGTGTTCAAATACAGTTTTTAAAGCGGGAAATTGTTTCAACAAAGGCTGCATATGGCGTGTTATAAAAACGCTTTCGCGGTCAAACACATCTACATTCGCATCTGTCACTTCTGCATGCACGAGCAGCGGCAAACCCGCGTCCTGCATGGCTTCTAAGGCATTGGTGCATTTAGCTAAATCTGAAACACCTAGGTCTGAATTAGTAGTCGCGCCCGCTGGGTAGAGTTTTACACCGTGAATCATACCGCTGGCTTTGGCGCGTTTTATTTCATGTGCGGTTGTGTTATCGGTAAGGTACAGCGTCATTAAAGGCTCAAAACTTACACCTTTAGGTAGCGCCGCTAAAATCCGTTCGCGATACGCAATTGCCAGCTCAGTCGTTGTCACTGGTGGCCGCAAATTGGGCATCACAATCGCACGCGCAAATTGCCGCGCCGTGTCGGTTAAAACGGCTTGCAAAGCCGCGCCATCGCGCAGGTGCAAGTGCCAATCGTCGGGGCGAGTTAAAGTAATTTGAGTGGTCATTTTTTAGCTTTTAGTTATTACAGTCTTTTGCTTTAAAGTAAGCGCTAAATCGTACAGCGCATTTTTCTTCTGATTAGTAATTTCAGAGCCTAAGGCCACTGCTTGTTTTAACGGCAATTCTGCCAGCAAGCATTTTAAAATACGTTGCGCCTCGATGCATATTTCTTCTGCTTCTACCACTGGCGCGGCTTCTATTAATAACACAAACTCACCGCGACGTTGATTAGCATCGGCCTGCAGCCAAGCACTGGCGCGGCTTGCAGGGCAAGTATAAATCGTCTCAAACGTTTTGCTCAGCTCGCGGCAAACGGTAATGATTCTATCTTCGCCTAAAACTTTGGCAATATCCTCAACACTTTCGATAATTCTATGTGGCGCTTCATAAAACACTAAAGTCACAGTTTGCGTTTTTAACGCTTCCAGTTGCTTACGCCTAGCCGCGCCGCTGGCAGGCAAAAATCCGTAAAAGTGAAACCCGTTTTGCGTAATACCACTGGCTGAAAGCGCTGCAATCACGGCGCTAACCCCAGGAATCGGCACTACCTTTATGCCAGCCCCGCGCACCATTTTTACCACAATTGCACCTGGGTCACTTATGCCTGGCGTACCAGCATCAGTTATTAAGGCAATATTGTCGCCATTATTTAAAGCTAAAACCAGTTTTTCGGCCGATTGCTGCTCGTTATGTTCATGTACGGCAATGAGTTTTTTACTGATGCCAAAATGATTTAATAAGCCCGAAGAATGACGCGTATCCTCGGCGGCAATTGCATCCACCATTTTTAAAGTTTCAAGTGCGCGCAGCGTAATATCGCCTAAATTGCCGATTGGCGTGGCCACCACGTATAATATGCCCTGCTGCTTCATAATAAGATTTTAAGCGAAAGTCGTCGTATCGCCTATGAAAATGAACGAAAATAATGCAGGCCTAGCCGCCGAAAAGCTTGCTGCAACTTTTTTAAGTGCACAAGGCCTTAAAATAGTGACGCAAAATTACCATTGTCGGTTTGGTGAGATTGATTTAATTATGACGGATGCTAGCACCTTGGTATTTATTGAGGTAAGGCTGCGTTCCAACAAACAATTTGGCAGCGCAGGCGCCAGTATTACGCCGCAGAAACAGCAAAAATTAATGCTAACTGCAGAGCATTATTTGCAGCAAAACGCTGTTAAAAATGCGTGCCGATTTGATGTGATTTTGCTGGACAAATTAGATATTAGCGCGATTGTTTGGCTTAAGAATGCGCTAGAAGCATAATAATAACCTAACAGATTGTTACAACTTGCAACAATTATGTCATTCAAGCTGTGTATTATATGTTCAGGTAAAGAAGCAGTTACAGCCCATTATAAAAAGCATTTAAGGAGCATTCATGTCCCATAGCCCAATTTTTAGGATTGCACAAGTCATCTTAGCCATCGGTTTTACAGCGCAACTGTCTGCATGTTTACCACTGATTGCCGGCGGTGCAGCGGCTGGCGGCGCAGTTGCGGCTGATAGGCGCACGTCGGGTTATTATGTCGAAGATGAAAATATTGAATTGAAAGCAGTAAAAAAAATGGAAACTAACTTGGGCGAATACGCACATGTTAACGTCACCAGTTATAACCGTAATATTTTGCTTACTGGCGAAGTGCCAGACGCGGCGGCTAAAGCCAAAGCGATGCTGTTAATTAAAGAAATTGAAAATGTACGAACAATTACCAATGAGATTACTGTTGGGCCAAAATCATCATTAAGTTCGCGCAGTAACGACACTTTTTTAACGTCTAAGGTAAAAACAAAATTTGTGACAGAAAATAAATTTCCCGCTAACTACGTCAAAATTGTGACTGAAAACAGTGTGGTTTACCTGCTTGGCATTGTCACCAAAGCCGAGGCCGATGATGCGACGGCAATTGCTAGCAATACCGACGGCGTGGCTAAAGTGGTTAAAGTATTTGAATATATGCAATAAGGCCTTGCAATAAGGCTTAGCCATAAGTCCTTGTAATAAACACGTGCAATAACTCAGGCAACAAATACTGGCAATAAAGCTTATCAATTATATTTAAACAGATAGAAATACAGCAATGACAGACAAAAAAGTAGCAATAAAAAGTAGTGAGATTACTATTGAAGGCATCACCCGCGAAGGCAAGCCATTTCGCCCAAGCGATTGGGTAGACCGCATGTGTAGCACTTTTGCCACTTTTGGCGAAGACCGCAAACTACGCTATTCGCCTTATTTAAAACCAGAAATGGTTAAAGGCGTTCGCTGTTTAGCGGTAAATTTAAAGTTAAAAGACACCAATCCGGCAGGCTTTGAGCAACTGATGCACTTTGTAGAAGAAAATCAATTAAGTGTATTAGACGAAGCAGGCAATAAGATTGCCGCTCCTGTTTAAGTGTGTTAGTAAAACTTGCTCTCGTTAAGCCGCATTATTGAGTAGATTTTAAAAGATTATCAAGATACTGCTTGGTCACCAAGCCGTGTTTGGTTTTAACAAGCTCACCGCGCGGATTAAAAATATAAGTAGTGGGTAACATCTCTGTAAAACCAATCTGTTTTTGCACTTGCTCGTCACCCAGCACAATTGGGTACGAGATCAGCATATCGTTTACATAATCTGTCACTTCTTTGGCGCTTTCGTAATCAAACGCCACGCCTAAAACAACCAAATCTTTATTTTTGCGGCTATCGTATAAAGCGACTAGATCGGGCACTTCTTCTAGGCATGGCGGACACCAAGTCGCCCAATAGTTGACAATTACCCATTTACCTTTGTAATCTGACAGAATATGTTTTTTACCCGCCATGTCTTTGAGCACAAAGTTTCCCGCGGCAAAGCTAACGGTGTGCGCGCCTAATAAAAACAAGCTTAGTAATGACATTAACAACAGTTTTTTATAATTCATTCGCAAATAACCAATCAAAATTTAAGCAAAAAAGTGACAAAGCTTTCATTACACTCTAATATTAAACATTAGCAATTTAAGCATTATATTTGGAGTCTGCATGCCAATCAGCCTTAAGCTACCTAGTTTAGATGATAACCCAATTTTATTGGCTGAAACACGCCCACACAAAATCGCTGAGTTTATCCAAAATCTTCCGTTTGGCGATCCGATTAGGGCAGCTGCAGACTTAATCGACGAATTGCAAATTTTAAATAGCCAAAAAATTGCTTTTTCCAATCGGTTTAACGCGCTAGAGCTCTACAGGCCGACTGCGAATCAAATTTACCAAGACTTATTGCCGCATTTTAGTATAGCTGGCATGCCTTTAAGCAAAAATGAACAAGCTTTTGCCGATATTGCGGTGCAATTGTGGCAAGAAATGGCTTACGGCTATAAGTTTTCATTAATTGATCTGCAAAACAAAATCTTAAACATTAATAATAGCAAAGTGACAGCGCAGGTAGTTCAACGCGCCATTCAAGCGATTAAAGAAATTGCTTTGGTTTATCATCTCGGCTATCGCTCTGCGCCTGCAAGTTTATGGTCTGAGCTGCATCAATTATATTTTTGCGCGGTGCAACAGTCTGCAGAAAAATTAACCGTTGCCGATGCGCTTGCTAATAACGAGGAAAGCTCGGTTAATTTAATCTACACACAAGTATTATTAATGGCGCTGGCCGACCCACAACATTTGGCTAACGCCGACATTTTAAAAACAGATTCGTACTTATCCAGTATTTGTAACCACGCCGAACTGCGGCCACTGGGCTTGATTGAAAACCCTGCCGGTGTGTTTTTAGTATCGCTAGATAGCAACAAGGCACCGACGCCGTTTGCCAAAAATAAAGAATTACCCGACAGTAAAACGGATATATTATTGCTAACGCTGGGTATGGCAAGGCTTATACATCAGCATATTAAAATATTGCGTGAAGGGGTTTTGCCTAACGATGGAAGCTTGCCCGTCGATGCGTTTGAAAGCCATTTTGAGGACTTGCTTACGCGGCTGATAAAAAACTTTGGTAGATCACCTAAAAGATTATTTTCCAGAACCAAAAAAAGCGACGGAGTGGAACTTGGTGTAGGTTTACTAGCCGCGCATCAGATCTTGCATGACGGCAATTACGCAACTAATAAAATTGGGATAGCGATTAATGCTGGCAAGCCTTCACGATGGCAAGTACTTAATGTAAGCGCTGGCGGCTGTTCGCTACGAAAATTTAGTTCGTCACAAACATCTGCTTATATTGGCGATGTAGTTGCAATAAAAAATAGCAATGCTGCCACGTGGGAAATAGCTGTTCTACGCTGGGCTAATGTAAATACCTTAAGTCAATTAGATGTTGGTTTAGAATTGATTTCGCCAAACGCATCGACTGCTATTGCTAAACATGAAGCTAGTGCAGTTGAGGGCGAGGCATTATTGTTACCTGAGCTAAGCGGCTTGAAACAAGCTGCAAGCTTACTAACAGCGCGCGGTTTTTGCAAAACAAATGATATAGTTGTCTTTACAACCGAAAGCAATATCAACAAAATTATGGTGACTAAATTAGTAGAGCGCACTGCACGATTTGAGCGATTTGAATATAAGATAATGCCATCAATTTAGTTTAATATTTTGCAAATGTTGTTGTTATGCTTACATTATTAGCTTATATTAATAACTAACTATGTGATTTCTAATTTTATTTGCAACCTAATTCTCATTTTAAAAACTAAATTCCTATACAATTTTATGAACAGCCACTAAAATTGTTAAATAAGTAATGTAGCAATATTAATATAACATTACTGGTGCAATATAATTGGCGCAAATGTACTGGTACAAATACCAAGCAATTTATATCAACATACTTAATACCAAATAATTTAGTACCAACCTAGTATCAACTAACTTAGTATCTTCTAACTTAGTACAAAAAATTATCACATTTCAAATTTGAGGTTTCCATGAGCGAACATATTACCCATTTAAGCGACGCTGCTTTTGAAAAAGAAGTGTTGCAGTCACAATTGCCTGTTTTAGTTGATTATTGGGCAGAGTGGTGCGGACCGTGCAAAATGATTGGACCAATTTTAGAAGACATTTCAAAAGAATACGTTGGCCGCTTAAAAGTAGCCAAATTAAATATTGATGACAATCAACAAACACCGCCAAAATATGGCATTCGCGGCATTCCTACCTTAATGTTATTTAAGAATGGTAATGTTGAAGCCACAAAAGTGGGCGCCTTGTCTAAATCACAGCTAATGGCTTTTATAGACAGCAATATTTAAATTCTCTCAATAAATTTAGCGCTGGTTTATATTGCAGCCAGCTTTTTTTACCTAACATTCAGTTTTAGCACACCCATCTAGCGAGTTCCTACATGCGTCTATCAGACCTTAAACACCTTCCTGTCACCGAATTAGTTGATATGGCAATTGCCGACGAAATTGAAAACGCTAGCCGCATGCGTAAGCAAGATTTAGTGTTTGCTATTCTTAAGCACAAAGCAAAAAAAGGTGACAGCATATTTGGTGATGGTACGTTAGAAGTGTTGCAAGATGGCTTTGGTTTTTTACGCTCGCCAGATACCTCGTATTTGGCAGGAACCGATGATATTTACGTGTCGCCTTCGCAAATTCGCCGTTTTAATTTACACACTGGTGATAGCATTCAAGGTGAAATTCGTACCCCAAAAGATGGCGAGCGCTACTTTGCACTGGTAAAAGTCGATATGGTGAACGACGAAGCGCCAGAAAATTCTAAACATAAAATTTTATTTGAAAATTTAACGCCGCTTTTCCCAACTATCCCACTTATTTTAGAGCGCGATATTCGCGGTGAAGAAAACATTACCAGCCGCGTAATTGATATGATTGCACCTATCGGCCGTGGCCAGCGTGGCTTACTGGTTGCCAGCCCAAAAAGCGGTAAAACGGTGATGATGCAAAATATTGCGCACGCGATTACCGCCAATCACCCAGATGTAATTTTGATTGTATTATTAATCGACGAGCGGCCAGAAGAAGTAACCGAAATGACGCGCTCGGTAAAAGGTGAAGTCGTCGCTTCAACCTTTGATGAGCCAGCAACCCGCCATGTGCAAGTGGCGGAAATGGTGTTAGAAAAAGCCAAACGCTTGGTCGAGCATAAAAAAGATGTGGTGATTTTGCTCGATTCGATTACTCGCCTAGCCCGCGCTTACAACACGGTGATTCCATCATCAGGCAAAGTATTAACGGGCGGCGTGGACGCTAACGCGCTACAAAAACCAAAACGTTTTTTTGGTGCAGCGCGTAATATCGAAGAAGGTGGTTCACTTACTATCATCGCCACCGCCCTTGTGGATACTGGCTCGCGCATGGATGATGTAATTTACGAAGAATTTAAAGGCACGGGCAATATGGAGATTCATCTTGACCGTAAAATGGCCGAAAAACGTCTCTACCCAGCGATTAACGTCAATAAATCGGGCACGCGTAAAGAAGAGTTGTTGATTGAAAAGGATGTGTTGCAAAAAATATGGGTACTACGCAAATTGCTTTACCCAATGGATGATTTAGAAGCAATGGAATTTTTGTTAGATAAAATTAAAGCCACTAAAAATAATGCAGACTTTTTTGACAGTATGCGCCGCGGCTAATTAAACTGAGTCAAATTACAGCTTGTTAACATTGTTTGCGTGTAATGTTTGCTTTAAATTTTCAAAAATACAGAAAATAATGAGTAATGCTAGTTTAAAGTAGTTTCTTTCGCTAAATATGCTTGCTCAAGCGATACAGTTTCATTAGCATTAGTTGCAACAGCAATATTATGTATTAATTCTTCAACAGCCGCTTTGTAGCCACGTTCAAATAACCAATATTGGCATTCATCTAAATTAACCAATTTAGATGTTTCCAACTCATCGCACAGCGCATTAAATGCAGTTAAACAAATATTTTCATCCATTAGTTTCATTTTAATCACCGTATATAGTTCATTATTGTTGTTAAACGACTTGTTATTTTATAAAAGCATTTATCGTGCCAACTTAAATAGTTAGCTGCCTGTTTTAAAATGTAATCAATTATCAAAGCAGGTACATAATTTTGCCTATTGCGGATTGCTTGACAATGCACTATTTGTTTATTGCACAATTTGACGTTTTAATAGATAATATTGGACTTATTGCAACTGCTTAAATTTAGAGAGAAAAGCATGAAAGCTGAAACACATCCAAATTACCCAGAAATTAATGTCACTTGTAGTTGTGGCAACAAGTTTAAAACCCGCTCCACACATGGCCGCGATTTGAGTATTGAGGTTTGTTCACAATGCCATCCGTTTTACACGGGCAAACAAAAAATATTAGACACGGCCGGTCGTGTTGAAAAATTCAAACAAAAATACGGCATGTAATTGTTATAATTGGCGAATTTTTGACATTAAAGGCAGCATGGCTGCCTTTTTTCATTTTTGCGACTACCTAAAGCACTCAATGCTAAACTATTATTTTTTAAAGTGAAATCAAATTATTCATGCGTTTTGATTTAGATCACGACTGGCAAGGCAATATGTCAACGCCGCGCGCAAAAGTTGGTGAGCGCGCAAAAACACATCTATTGCTGGTGTTATGCGCAATTTGGCTCTGCATGGGCTTGGTAGGCCATTCACCATGGAAGCCGTTTGAATCGAACACCATCAGCACAGTCAAAACTATACTCGATACAGGCAATTTAATTGCCCCCACCTCTGCTAGTGACGCCGATATTGCAAACCCACCGCTGTATTATTTAAGTGCAGCCGCAACTGCTTATGTATTTGCTGCAGTTTTACCTTTGCATGACGCAGCCCGCCTAGCTTCTGGCCTGTGGATGATAATTACCTTGCTGATGATTGGTATGACTGGTCGCGAGCTGTGGGGCAAGGGCTTTGGCCGGCAAACAACTTTCGTGTTTATCGGCTCGCTTGGTTTAGTATTAAGCGCGCATACTTTAATGCCGGCTGTATCCACCTTAGCCGCTATTGCAATCGCTTTTTATGCCATAGCCTTATTTAGGCGCCGCCCTTACCGCGCTAGCGTATTGCTGGGGCTTAGTATAGGAACTGGATTTTTATCAACCGGCTTGCAACCGCTCGCAATTATTGTGCTGAGCTGTATTGCGTTACCCTGCTTGTTTAGTGCATGGCGCAGCGCAAGTTACACTAAATTTTTACTTGTTGCCATTTTAATAGCTAGTCCCTTTTTATTAGTCTGGCCACTACTTTGTCAGCATTTTTACCCCGAATTATTCGATCATTGGTGGCTAGCCTCACTTAGGCAATTTAGGCATGGCCGTCATTTATATTTTTTACGCACCTTGCTTTGGTATGCCTGGCCAGCGTTACCATTGGCAATTTGGGGTGGCTGGCGCTATCGCAAGCAACTGTTAGTTAAGCCAAAATTTCAACTCATCATTACTTTTTTTACAGTGGCTTGGATTGTGATTGGCTTTGGTTACAAAAATGAAGTGTTTGCACTGCCCTTACTTGTGCCACTCACCATTATGGCAGGCGGCTGCATCGAATCACTTAAGCGCGGCACAGCTAGTGCGCTCAATTGGTTTGGCTTAATTTTATTTGGCTTAATCAGCGGCCTTATTTGGCTGGGCTGGATTGCGATGATGACGGGCAACCCCGCCAAATTGAAAGAGCGTTTGCTGTATTTATCGGGCTTAACACAGCTACCTTTTAGTCTAATTGCTTTTATATCGGCGGTGGCCGTCTCACTTATTTGGTTATTGGCTATTTTACGCTCGCAACATTCAAACCGCTCTGGCGCAACTAATTGGGCCATTGGTATGACAGCAGTGTGGTCGCTTCTAATGACGCTTTGGCTGCCCATGATTGATTCGGCGCGCAGTTACGAAGCAATTTTTACTGATTTAAAACAAGCACTACCAAACCAATATGCCTGCTTAACCAGCAATCATTTAGGCAAAGCACAGCGCGATTTATTGCATTATTATGCCAATATTAAAGCGCAACTAGTTGAGACCGACGGCGCGTTAAGTTGTGATTTATATTTGATTCAAGATGAACGTGGCCGCCAAACAGTTGAGCCAGGAAGAGATTGGAAGCAGATTTGGAGCGGAAAACGCGCCGCGGAGAGACGTGAAAGTTTTCGATTATTTAAACATAATTAATAACAAAAACGATCAAGCAAACAGCATTTTACTGCCCGCAAACAATAACACCAAAGCCAATAACTTGCGAATACTCGGATTAGCCAAACGATTACTGCCGTACTCTGCACCAATTAATCCACCCGCAATCGCCGCAATCGCCCAATAAATAAGGCCTGCAGGCAACGTTGGCGATTTATTTAAAAAGCCTAATAAGCCAGAAATTGAATTGGCCAATATAAATGCTGCCGCCACGCCAGAAACCACCTTGGTTTTTGCCCAGCCAAAATACAATAAAATGGGGCTTAAAAAAATGCCGCCACCCACGCCAGTTAGGCCTGCCAAAAAGCCTAAACCAGCGCCTAAGGCCATTAATACAGGCTTTACAACTGGCTTCACAGTTATTTCATCCGTCTTATTGGCTTGGCTAAAAATTGTCCACGCCGCATAAATTAAGCACGCGCAAACCAACACTTTGTAAATGGGGTTGGGCAGTGTGACTTGCCCACCCAAAAATGCGGCTGGTACAGAAGTCAGTGCAATTGGCCAAAACAATTGCCAATCAAATGCGCGTACCTTGTAAAACTTGTACAGCGCAATTGATGCCACTAGCACATTTAGACACAAGGCTGCAGGCCGCATAGATGCTGGTGCTAAGCCAATAAGTGCAAAAGCTGCTAAATAGGCCGATGCGCCGCCGTGACCAACCGATGAGAATAATAAAGCAGCCAAAAAAATCAGCGGAATCAGTAAATAAATGTCAGACATCAATGTGGTGTAGTTTAAAGCTTACGGATTGATATGCTGCAAAATGGCGCTAGCAACTTTTGCATGCAAGCCCTCGCCATTTTTTTGCGCGACATGGGTGGCTATTTGGTTGCGCATATCTTTGGTCCAAAAACGATTCAAGTGTTGCGCAATGTCAATTTTCGCTTGGTCAACATCGGGGTAGGATTCAAAAAAATCGCCAACTTGGTTGGCCATTTTAACTAGAGTTTCGGTTTGCATGGATGTAAATGAATGAGTATATTTGAATTAGTTTGATTTAATTTTAGTTAAAACTTAATGCGCTGTTGATTTGCATAAATTACAAACTGATTATCGCGCAAAAAGCCCACCAATGTCACGCCATATTGTTCTGCCACGCGGATTGCTAGGCCAGTTGGCGCAGAGATTGCTACCAATATTTTGTAGCCTGCCAGCGCCACTTTTTGCACCATTTCTACGCTAGCTCGGCTAGATGTTAAAACAAAGCCAGCATCTGTTAATGGCAACTTTGCTAATGCGCCGATTAGCTTATCCATTGCATTGTGACGTCCAACATCTTCCCGCAGTAATTGTATTGCGCCAATTGTATTGACCTGTGTACTTACATAGGCGCAAGCATGCGTGGCGCCTGTAGCTTGCTGCAACACTTGCTGCTTTTGTATGGCGTGGTATGCCGTTTGAATGCTGTCAGCACTGATCGGGCTGTAAACCGCGCCAGTGCTGTAAGGTGCGTTTTCATTTGATTCCAAACTTGGCAAACGCAGCGCCTGCTGCAAACTTTCTGCGCCGCATAAGCCGCAACCAGTGCGCCCCGTTAAATTGCGTCTGCGCTCTTTTAGCTTTGCAAATGCTTCACTCGCCACATGCATTTTTAGTTCTATTCCATTATTTTGCTGCAGAATTTCAACGTCGTACAAATCGCTTTTGCTTTGCAAAATGCCCTCAGATAACGAAAACCCCAGCGCAAAATCTTCTAAATCTTGTGGTGTGGCCAGCATTACTGCATGCGAAACACCGTTGTAAATCAAGGCGACGGGCACTTCTTCTGCCACTTTGTCGCTGGCTCGACTGACAACCCCATCTCGCCAGCGCGTCACATTTACTTCACTTACAGGCAGATTTGCAATAATTGACGTTGCTTTAATCAATGATTAGGCTGGCTGTTTAAGCTTTTTAGTTGGGCTTCTACTCGCAAACGCTACTTGCGCATCGGCAAACGTTTCGTAATGCTTTTGCCAATCAGATAACTGATGCACGCGGGTGACTTGCACCGCCGTTACTTTAAATTCGGGGCAATTAGTTGCCCAATCGCCATTATCGGTAGTGATTACGTTAGCGCCCGATTCTGGGTGGTGGAAAGTAGTGTAAATCACGCCAGGCTGCACGCGCTCAGTCAGCGTGGCGCGCAGCACTGTCTCACCAGAGCGACTATTAATGCCAATCCAATCGCCGTCATTAATACCGCGATCCTCAGCATCATGTGGGTGAATTTCTACCAAATCTTCTGCGTGCCAAGCCACGTTTGCCGTGCGGCGCGTTTGAGCGCCCACATTGTATTGGCTTAAGATTCGGCCTGTTGTTAATATTAATGGATATTTTGCGTTGACTTTCTCGGTGGTGGGCACATATTGCGTAATAAAAAATTTGCCTTTGCCGCGCACAAATTGGTCAATGTGCATGGTTGGCGTGCCAGCTGGGTTTGCGTCGTCACATGGCCATTGAATGCTACCGAGCTCATCTAATTTTTTAAAGCTTACCCCTTTAAATGTGGGTGTTAAGGCGGCAATTTCATCCATAATCTCACTGGCATGCGCATAACGCATATCATAACCTAACGCTTTGGCTAGCTTGGTGGTGATTTCCCAATCTTCCATACCCGCTTCTTTAAGTTCTGGCTTACCGATATTTTTAGGCGCCATTACGCGGCGAACAGGCGAAATTCTTCTTTCTGCATTCGTAAACGTGCCGCTTTTTTCTAAAAATGACGCTCCTGGGAAGAACACATGTGCGTACATCGCAGTTTCGTTTAAAAACAAATCTTGCACAATCACGCACTCCATACTTTCTAACGCGTGCGTCACATGCTGCGTATTTGGGTCACTTTGCGCAATATCCTCGCCCACACAATACAACGCTTTAAAGCGTCCTTCACCCGCAAGGTCAAGCATATTTGGGATGCGCAAACCTGGTTCAATACTGAGCGGCCTGCCCCAAGCCGCTTCAAATAAGGCGTTAGCCATTGGATCAGATACATGACGATAACCTGGATATTCGTGCGGCATACTGCCCATATCGCAACTGCCTTGCACATTATTTTGACCGCGCAGTGGGTTGATACCCACGCCTTCGCGCCCCACATTGCCCGTCGCCATCGCGAGGTTAGCAATGCCCATCACCATGGTTGAGCCTTGGCTGTGCTCTGTAACGCCTAAGCCATAATAAATTGCGCCGTTGCCACCTGTGGCGAACATTCGCGCGGCTTCGCGCATGGTTTGTGCTTTTACGCCCAATGTTTCTTCAAGCGCTTCTGGCGAGTTTTCTGGTTTTGCTACAAAATCGCGCCAAGCAACAAAGCTATCCCACTCGCAGCGCTCGCGTACAAAATCTTCTTTCACTAATCCTTCTGTGACAATTACATGTGCCAACGCAGAAATCAAAGCCACATTGGTGCCTGGGCGCAAATTCAGATGATAATCGGCGCGAATATGCGGCGAATTTTCTACCAAATCAATCGCACGCGGGTCAGCAAT
>JAYTEL010000127.1:0-7120 GCA_043735225.1 Methylotenera sp.
AAGCCCGAAGCAAACCATTCACCCATTTTATTGGCAGCCTCGCCTTGCAAGGTTGGCTTACCTTTTATGGCCTCAGAGCGCGTCCACGCTTTTAAAAAGTCTTCGCATTCACTTAATTTAAAAAAGTAATGCTCTGTTTCTTTACGAATTGGCGCCGCGCCAGATACTGCGGAATACGCGTTAATTAGCTCAGTTGGGTTATATGTCGCACCGCACACCTCGCAGTTATCACCATATTGGTCTTTAGCGTGGCATTTCGGGCATTCGCCTTTAATAAAGCGGTCTGGCAGAAACATGTTTTTAACGGGGTCGTAAAACTGTTCAATGGTTTTGGTGGCGATTTTGCCATTGGCTTTTAACTTTTTATAAATGGTTTGCGACAGCTCTTTATTCTCGGGCGCATTGGTTGAATAATAGTTATCAAATTCTACCAAAAATTCTTTAAAATCAGCCGCATGTTCCTTATGCACCGCGTCAATCAGGGCTTCTGGCGTAACACCTTCTTTTTCGGCGCGCAGCATAATCGGCGTGCCGTGCGTGTCATCTGCGCACACATAATGCACGGTGTGGCCGCACATTTTTTGAAAGCGCACCCAAATATCGGTTTGAATATATTCCACCAAATGGCCAAGGTGAATGCTACCGTTGGCGTAAGGCAATGCGGAAGTGACGAGAATTTTGCGTGCAATATTGTGTTGTGTATTAGATTGCGCCATAAGGTAAATGAACCAATTTGCTGAAAAACCTATTTTAACAAAGACGGTCTCGAACACATACGTTAAAATAGCTTTTTATTAAGTCAATTCAGAAAACATCATGGCAATTGCAGAAATAGACATCCAAAACGCACTAAAAACTCTTATTGACCCAAATACGGGCAAAGATTTTATGAGTAGTAAATCGGCCAAAAATATTCACATCACAGGCAGTAACATTAGTGTAGATATTGTGCTGGGCTACCCCGCTAAAAGTGTGATGGAAAGTGTTAAAAGTTTGGTTGAAGCGCACTTAAAGGGCATTAATAGTATTGAAAAAGTAAGCGTAAACATCGGCAGCCGCATCGCCTCACATAAGGCACAGCAAGGCGTTACATTATTGCCAAACGTGAAAAATATTATCGCGGTTGCATCGGGCAAAGGTGGCGTGGGTAAATCGACGACTTCGGTAAACTTGGCTTTAGCATTGGCGGCTGAGGGTGCAACTGTTGGCTTACTAGATGCTGATATTTATGGCCCTAGCCAACCACAAATGTTAGGAATTAGCGGCAGGCCAGAAAGCAGTGATGGCAAAAGTATGGAACCGATGCTGGCGCACGGCTTGCAAGCCATGAGCATTGGATTTTTGGTGGATACCGATACGCCCATGGTGTGGCGCGGGCCAATGGTAACGGGCGCGCTAGAGCAACTATTGCGCGATACTAAATGGCGAGAGCTTGATTATTTAATTGTCGATTTGCCGCCTGGCACCGGCGATATTCAACTGACATTAGCGCAAAAAATACCTGTCACTGGCGCGATTATTGTGACCACGCCGCAAGACATTGCGTTACTAGATGCGCGTAAAGGTTTAAAAATGTTTGAAAAAGTCGGTATTCCTATTTTGGGTATTGTAGAAAACATGAGTACGCATATTTGCAGCAACTGCGGCCATGAGGAACATATTTTTGGCGCAGGCGGCGGCCAAAAAATGTGTGACGATTATAAGGTTGATTTGCTTGGCAGCTTGCCGCTAGACATTAGCATTCGCGTACAAACCGATAGCGGAAAACCCACCGTGATTGCCGACCCTGACTCTAAAATATCCAATATTTACAAAGCCATAGCGCGTAAAACCGCGATTAAAATTGCTAACGCTAGCTTAGATCATAGTGGGAAGTTTCCGAACATTGTGATTCAGAATACTTAAAATATAATGAATGAAAATGATTCAAAAAAGCCTGAAAAATCACTCAAGCAAAAAGTGATGCAATCTTCTGGCATTGCATTTGTAGCAATTGGATCACTAACGCTAATTGCTTGGATGCAAAGCCGTGACCCTGATTGCACCCTTACTGAAGCTGAAACTGATGCCCCCACCACTTATCTAAGGATGTGTGAGGCAGATATAGCTAATATATAAACCGATGTTTGGTGGCCACTTGCGGCGAGTGTCGTTACAATTATTTTAGGTTTTGTATTAATTAAATTGCGTAATAAAAAGTAGCCCTAAATAGCATTGTATAAATTGTTGCCCGCCTAGATTTCAGCCTGCGCTGGAATGACGATCGTTGCTTAGCTGGCTTTATTTCGCCTTGCAGCGCGCCGAGTAGTGCAGGCAAGTAGGGAGTTTTCGGCGAGGATTGTTTGAGCGCAGCGAGTTCCGCAGCCGACCTGCCTGCTGAGCAACGCAGGGAAGGCGCAGGCCGTGATGTGGGGTGTCTTTTGTTTGGATACTTTGGCGCCAAGGTCGCTGT
Organism: Methylotenera sp.; assembly: GCA_043735225.1. Lineage (GTDB taxonomy): Bacteria > Pseudomonadota > Gammaproteobacteria > Burkholderiales > Methylophilaceae > Methylotenera_A. The sequence continues at coordinate 2,453 of JAYTEL010000127.1, forward strand.
GAAGCAGCGGGCACTTGGCGGATATGCCCCTTGCGGGTATTTTGGACTAAGCAAAATAAAGTACCTCGCCTAAAGGCGAAAAAAGACAGTTGAAATTGAAATATTCTACCCTCTCCCTAGCCCTCTCTCTTAAAGGGCGAGGAGATAAAACTGGATTCTTCGCTACGCTCAGAATGACGATTTTTGGAGGTTGACTTTTATGACTAAAAAACACCACGCCGCTGAGAAGCTGATGAATACTGCCTATGACGCCATGGACGAACGCACAAGAAATGTCGCGCGACACATTACCGAGCGCAAACACATCTCAAAAAATACTTCTGTAGAACATGATGACACCAAAACATTTGGCCAGCGCGCAGCTGATGCTGTCGCTAAATTTGGCGGTTCTTGGACGTTTATTATTTTATTTGGCGTGGTGCTAGTGTGCTGGGTGATTTTAAACTCGGTTATTTTGGCTAATTACAATAAGGCGTTTGACGCCTACCCGTACATTTTGCTCAACCTGTTTTTGTCGATGCTGGCATCTATTCAAGCACCGATAATTTTGATGTCGCAAAATCGTCAAGCTGATTTAGACCGCATCAATGCTGAGCACGATTACGAAGTAAATTTAAAAGCTGAGCTGGAAATTATGCTGCTGCACGAAAAAGTCGATTTGCTACGTGAAGGTCAATGGGGCGAGTTATTGACAATTCAAAAACAGCAATTGCAATTGCTAGCCGATTTAATTGCTAAGCCAGTTAATTAAGCTAGCTCAACACCGAAACAATATACATCCACCCCACAAGCAGGCGTGATTAAAGCGGCAGGTATTGCCACTCCACTTCGCCAAGCATCTACGGCATCTTGCTTGCCTTTACCCGTTACTAAAAAAATCGCTTCTTTGGTATTGTTAAGCCGATTTTGGCTCATGGTGACGCGCATCGCTGGCGGTTTTGGCGAATCGAAAACAGGCACCACATCCGCGCTATTATCAACCGCGTGATTGGGAAAAAGCGAAGCGGTATGCCCATCTTCACCTAGCCCAAACAACACTAAATCAAAGGTGCCAACATGTTCAAGCGTTTTTGCGTATGCCTTTGCACCTTCAACTGGGCCTAATTCGCTAGGTATTGCATGAAACTGATTATTGGGAATGCTCACATGGCTTAACCAATTATCTTGCACCATTTTGCTATTACGCTCATTATCATCAGCAGGTAAGCAGCGATCATCGTTAATAAACACATGCCAAAGCGCCCAATTGGCTGGCTGCTTCGCCAGCATTGCATAGATGCTTTTAGGCGTACTGCCACCTGCCAGCACTATAGAAAAGCGGCCATGCTTGGCAATGGCTTCATTTGACGCTTGTAATATACGTGCCATAGCCGCATGGTTAATGTCATCTTGTGAGTGAAAGGTTTGCCAACGGGTATTGGCTAAAGGCTTGTTTTGGTTCATAAATATCTCATTCAACCTTTTAAAAACAAAAAAAGCAGGTATTTATAGGCCTGCTTTTTGAGAACTGCTAGTGTATTTGGTATAATTATACCTAACTCGCTGTGTAATTACACCAAACTCTATTTGTAATACCACTCTACAAGCGCATCTTGTTCACAAGACAGAATCATCTTTTAAATCCTCACACCAATAGGAATCTGCATGAAATTAGCAATGATAGGCTTAGGCAAAATGGGCGGCAATATGGCTGCGCGTTTATTACGTCACAAAATTGAAGTGGTTGGTTTTGACTTCAATCAAGAATTTATTTCAAACTTAGTCGAAAAAGAAGGCATGATTGCCGCCACATCAGTGGCCGATGCCGTTAATAAATTAGGCATTAATAACGAAACCCCGCAAAAAATCGTTTGGATGATGTTGCCTGCTGGCGATATTACCGAAAACCAAATTAAAGATTTAATTCCGTTACTTAGCAAAGGCGACATCATTGTCGATGGCGGCAATAGCAACTATAAACACAGCCAACGTCGCGGCGCGATGCTGGCCGAGCATGGCATTGGCTTTATGGACAGCGGCACATCGGGCGGCATTTGGGGCTTGGATAATGGCTACTGCTTAATGGTGGGCGCCACAAAAGAAGTGGCTGAAGCGGTAACGCCGTTTTTAAAAGCGCTGGCGCCTGCTGCGCATCGCGGCTGGGCACACGTTGGTCCTATGGGTAGCGGCCACTTTACCAAAATGCTGCACAACGGTATTGAATACGGCATGATGCAAGCGCTGGCAGAAGGCTTAGATTTACTTAAGGGCAAAGAAGAGTTTAATTTAGATTTGGCGCAAATTACCGAGCTATGGCGTCATGGTTCTGTGGTGCGCAGCTGGCTGCTTGATTTAACCGCAGATGCACTAAAAGCCGATCAGACCTTGGATGGAATAGCGCCATATGTGGCAGATAGTGGTGAAGGCCGCTGGACGGTGGTGGAGGCGGTTGAACAAGGCATTGCAGCGCCTGTGTTGACATCAGCTTTGCAAGCGCGTTTTAGAAGCCAAGATGCCAATGGTTATAGTTACAAGTTGCTATCGATGATGCGTAATGGTTTTGGCGGCCATGCCGTGAAGAAAAGCTAACACTTAGTTATTAATTTATTAGATTTAAATAAAAAATCCAATTTAACTGCCATTCCTGCAAATCTAATGTACAAAACGTAAATTGAATTTGCGCTTTTGCGAGAATGATTGAGTGGGCACAATTGCATGTAAACTAAAATACTTAAATCAACATACTTATATCAACATACTTATATCAACATACTTAAATTAACATTCTAAAATTAATACACTCAAATTAATACACTCAAATTAATATATTAGGGTTTTCAATAAGGCTTAAGAGATGACAAAAACCAACACAATCGACCCTTGCACCCTTGTGCTATTTGGCGCAAGCGGTAATTTGGCGCGGGTAAAATTGCTGCCAGGCTTATTCCGTTTGGACTCTATTGGCCGCTTACCCGACGCGCTTAAAATTTTATCGGTTGGCCGTCAATTGGTTGAATTAGATGCTTGGCGCGCCGACATTAAAACCATGTTAGATGCCAAATTTAAAAAGGGTTACGATATAGCCGCGTTTGAGCGTTTTATTGCGCGCAATTTTTATCATGCCAACCCGCCAACTGATTCTGATGCGTTTACCAAACTTAAAAATACATTAAGCGATGCTTCTATATTTCCGCAAAACTTGGCTTTTTTTCTCTCAGTACGCCCTGTCGATTTTGCGCCTGTGGTGGAATCATTGGCGAATGTTGGCTTAACGAATGAAGAGCAATTTTGGCGTCGCGTAGTGATTGAAAAACCTTTTGGCACCGATTTAAGTACTGCAATTGATTTGCAAGCATCTATCACCAAGCATTTAAAAGAGAGCCAAATCTATCGAATTGATCACTATTTAGGTAAATCTGCGCTACAAAATATTTTATTGCAACGCTTTACCAATACTATTTTAGAGCCTATTTGGAACAATCAATATATTGACCACGTGCAGATTACCAATACCGAAATGCTAGGTGTGGGCGATCGCACGCAGTTTTACGATAGCACGGGTGCTTTACGTGACATGATTCAAAGCCACCTTTTGCAAACACTAGCTTTAACTGCGATGGAAATGCCTAAAGATCTAAGTGCGCATGGTGTACGCGATGCCAAGATTAAACTGCTGGAGCAAATTAGGCCGATACCCGTGAAAGATTTACATAAAAATGCGTTTCGTGCGCAGTACGCGTCTGGCGAAGTGTTTTACTCGCCCGAAAGTAAAGGCGAGCTTGTACCAGGTTATTTAGAAGAGTTAGGTGATGCTAGTAGCGTGGTTGAAACTTACGCCGCGCTTAAATTATTTATTGATAACCCGCGCTGGCAAGGCGTACCGTTTTATATTCGTACCGCTAAACGCTTGCACGAGGCCGATACACGCATTTGCATTCGCTTTAAACCGGCACCGATGCAACTTGCTTCCTCAAATATAAGCAAGCAGGATCAAAATTGGTTGATTATCGGCATACAACCGCGCGAATGTATCAAAATGGAAATGCAAGCCAAAGTGCCAGGCTTAGACATTAATACACGCACAATACAGCTAGATGCCGCTAACCGTTTACCCGAGGACGACACGGTAGATGCATACGAAGCTTTATTACTTAACCTAATGCAGGGTGATAATTCTAACTACTTGCATATTAGAGAGGCTGAGGCTCAATGGCGCTTAGTAGACCCGGTGGTAAAAGCTTGGGCGGCTGATAAAACGCCTGTGCATCAATATCCCGCTGGAAGCCGCGACCCAGAGGCAAGTAAAGTGATTTTTGAAAGTGAAGATCAGTTTTGGCGGTATTCGATTGAACTTGGTGGCGATAAGCATTAAGTTAAATCCTCCTCCGTCATTCTGAGTAAAGCGAAGAATCCAACAAGCTCACAACATGGTAATGGATTCTTCGCTTTGCTCAGAATAACAGAAAACTTAAGAATGTTTACCGCAAAACTTTTACAACAAAATTTGCAATGCACTTTATAATGCCCATCAATTGTTGGGCATTATTTTTTAGATTAAAGATTATAAAATTATGAGCATAAACCATGAGTATTAAATCGGATAAATGGATACGCCAAATGGCGGAGCAGCACGACATGATTTCGCCGTTTGAGCCGAACCAAGTGAAGGTAAATGCCAGCGGGCAGCGC
>JAYTEL010000128.1:0-1645 GCA_043735225.1 Methylotenera sp.
TGCGATATGCTCTGGCAGGCGCATTAATGCTAGCAGGTGGCTTAAGTATATTTTGGATGTTAGTGGATAAAGACCGTTTGTTTTTGCACGATAGACTACTTAAAACGCGTTTTATAGAAGTTGAATTAGCTTAGAGATTGGGGCGCTAGAGATAAAAGCGTTAGAGATTAAAGCATTAAAGATTAAAGCACTTTAAAAGCTAGTTTATTTTTGTAACCGGTCGAATAAAAGTTTAGCGCCGCTCAACCACAAATAATAAACTCAAGCCAGCAATCAAAAACAATATTGTCGGCGTTATCGCGCTCATCATTGGCGGCCAATCGTTAAGCACGCCTAAGTGAATAAACACGCGATTCATAATTTGATACACCACGCCTAGCATAACACCTATAAAAATTTTAGTGCTAGTGCCACTAGCACGTTGCTGTAAAAAAGCAAATGGCAAAGCCAAAATTACCATCACCATACAGGCTAGCGGGTAAGTCATTTTTGCCCAAAGTGCTACCCAATAGCGCGTGGCTTTTTGCTTATTGGTTTCTAAGTGGTTGATAAATGATAATAAATTCCAAGCCGACATTTTTTCTGGCGCCACTAGCAGCACATTCAGTAATTCAGGACGAATCAGTGATTTCCAGTTGGCTTTGTTAAAAAACTGCGTTTGCACATTGTTTCGTTCAATTTGTAAAAAGGTATTAAATTTCGATTGCGTCACATCACTTAAATCCCAGCGCTCATCATCAAAATCACCTTGTTTGGCATTGCTAATACTGCGTAATTTAAAATTGTCATCAAATTCATATATGTGAATATTCATTAAACTTGCGTCTGGTAACACGGTTTCTACGTTCACAAAACTATTACCATCTTTAACCCATAAGCCAGATCTAAAATCTTGTACCAGCACCGAATCGGTGGCTTTTACGCGCATGCGGTGCGCCATTTTTTCGCTAATTGGTGTAATCAGCTCGCCCACAAAAAAAGTGATAATGGTGAATAACAAGCCTACTTTAAGTAGTGTAATGGCAATATTAAGTAAAGATAAACCGCTTACGCGCATGATAATCAGCTCAGAATTGCGCGCTAGCGTGCCTAGGCTGTACATCATGCCAACCAGTACCGCCACTGGCACCACATCGTAAATATGCCCAGGAATGCTCAATAAAACAAAAGCCAGCATTTTGCTGATGCCGTAACTGCCTTTGCCAAGGTTGTCTAGCTCTTGAATTAAATCAAAAAATGAAAACATTGCCAATAAACCCAGCATAATCATTAAAATAGTGAAGCAGGTTTCTTGCCAAAAATAACGGTTTAGAATTTTCATGGCTTTATTTTTGAGTCGTTTTCCACAAACGCGGCATGTCAGTGAGCCAATTTGGCAACAAAGGCAATAAATGATTACGTCGATAAAATAAATAAAATGCAAAACTTAAGAAAAACATATGCACAGGCCACAGGCCAATCAGCGAGCTTAGTCTGCCTTGCGTAACCCACGCTTGAAAAATACTCAGCAAATTATTGTAGATAATATAAATTAACAGCGCAAAAACCACGTTAAGCGAGCGGCCCGCACGCGGATCGACAAAACTAAGCGGAATAGCCAATAACACGAGTATTAGCGCAGAAATTGGTATCGCCATGCGCCACT
>JAYTEL010000129.1:0-1910 GCA_043735225.1 Methylotenera sp.
TATCTAGCCAATACACACCGCGAATAAACTCGCGCCAGCCTAAAATTTGGCGGAGAAATCCTTCCACGCTAGCGAGCGGCAATTGATATTTTTTATACGCCAAAATAGCGGCGGCTATCACCTCACGCGGGTTTAATAGCTTTAAATTAAGAGAGGTTGAAAGTAGTGAGTGCCATAAATACGGGCTTTTGCTTGAATCCGCTTCTGCCCACATCGCATCTTGGTGATCGCCAAATCCAGCAAGTTTGTTGGTAATAAAATCGTCCAGAAATTGCAAAGCTTGCTCACGCGTCACAGGCCAAATAAAATGCTTAAGCGAACCTGGATGATTGGGAAAATGCTTTTCAACATCATCCATCACTGCTTGGGTTAGCGCATCAATAGCCACTTGCGGCGCAGTTGGTGCATTCTGCGGGCCCGCTTTACCGAATGCTTTACGATTTTCGGCATCATAATTCCAGGCGCCGCCAACAGGGTCTTTACCATTCATTAACACATCATATTTTTTACGCATATCGCGATAAAAAAACTCCATACGCAGCTCTTTTTTGCCTGCTCCATAACGCATAAAATCGGCGCGGCTACACATAAAATGCGCGTCATCACGAATGGCTAATTGCACATTTTTTTCTTTGCACAGCGACATTAAATCTTGTTCAAGTCGATATTCACCTGGCTCGCAAATTATTACTTTTTGCGGTTTTAATATTTCAATATGGTGCGCCCATGCATCTTTTAAGGTAACAAAATTATGTTCGCCCAGCTTTAAATAAATAAGCTGTGAGGGGCATGAATGTTGACTTTGCAAGCTAAAATAAAAGTGCCGCATGGCACTTAAAAATAGCACTACACGCGCTTTATGGCTCCATACTTGGGTGGATTCATTAGCTGCTTCCACCATCAAAATAACATCTTGCGCTGCATCAAAATCGTCTAATGCTGGGTTATCATGATTTAGCTGATCACCAAGAATAAGTATTAAATGTCTTGTCATAAATTATTGTAGAATTCTTTCATATTTTTATTTGGCGGTTTTTCTACATTTGTCAGAACAGTATTTGACTTCATCCCAATTGTTAGCCCAAGCTTTGCGCCAAGTCATTTCACGGCCGCACACCACGCAAGTTTTACTAGGTAGGCTAGATTTATTGCCTTTAAATACAGAACGTTTGTTCATTTTAATGACTGCGCCAATTGTGCAAGGTTCAAGCGGTTATCATGTTAAAAGCCATTTGCGCCATGGCAAAGCCAAATGGCGCCGTAACGCACACACTAGAGCCATATCCCGCACAATTAAGGCCTGTGATTGATGATGAATCAATCTCGCAAGCGTTATCTAGATTGTTTGTTTTTGGTCTGAGCACTGGCTCGTCAGAATATACACAATTAATAGCGAATTTTGCAGATTTTTTAGTTTGCGACGCTTTGGGGAAAGCATAATCGCGCCGCAATTGATTGCGCACTTTAGCTATCAACTTATCACCTTGCACAAAAGCCATATCAGCAACTTTTATGCGCGTTGGGTCTAGCCGCCCGCCCGCGCTACCACTCATAATAAGAGGCGTTTGCATGTTTTTACTAATAATCGCCATGGCAATTTTTGCTTTTACATCATCGGTGCAATCAATCATCACGCTTTTGTTAAAATTAAGTAGTTTAGCTGCGTTTTCTAGCGTCACAAAATCTTCAATCTCGCGCACGATGCATTCAGGATTGATAGTGCGAATGCGCTCTGCCATTGCGCTTACTTTTGCTTTGCCAAAATTATCGTCCAGCGCATGAATTTGTCGGTTAACATTACTTTCTGCAATATTATCTAAATCCACCAAAGTGATGCAGCCAACCGCATTACGCGCCAGCGCCTCTGACGCCCAACTGCCCACGCCGCCTATACCTACAACAACCACGTG
>JAYTEL010000130.1:0-6298 GCA_043735225.1 Methylotenera sp.
ACAGTTTCGGCGCCAGCCGATCGTGCGTTGCCCAGCAAAGCGGGCGCACTAAAACCAGTGCTTGCTGAGGCTAAACAAGCTACGCCTGAAACTAAGCCAGCTGAAATAAAAATTGATGGCATGACGGTGTTAGATCAAGCCATTGACGCCGAATTATTAGACATTTACTTAACCGAAGCCGAAGAAGTATTAGCGCATATAGCGCAAAATTGCCAAGCCCTACGCGTTAATGGCAGCAATCACGAGGCCTTGGTAGAGGTGCGCCGCAGTTTTCACACGCTTAAAGGTAGCGGGCGCACCGTTGGTTTAAACGCACTGGGCGAAGTTGCAGGCAAAGTCGAAACTTTTTTAAATGGTGTGCTGGATAAAAAAATAAGCTTACAGCCACAACAAATAAGTTCGTTAGAACAAGTTGCAGCTGCATTTGCTGATTGGGCAGCGCAGCTTAGTGCTAATAACCAAGTTGAGGTGCATCAAACGGCGTGGTTGGCGCGTATAAACGCTTTAAGTGATAGCGCAAATCAAATAAGCGGCGGTATCAACAGCGCGCCCGCTAAAAAATCAGACGCCCGCATACTAATTGGCGGCACATTAGAAATGAGTCGTGCGCTATACGATATTTTCATCAACGAAAGTATGCAAAATATTACGATATTAGAGCAAGACGTGAATAAACTTGCCGAAAACAAAATAGCGCATCCATCAATCGCTGCAAGCCATGCCGTGCATAAATTAGCCAGTAATGCACTAGCGGCTCAGTTTAAACAGATGGGTTTATTAAGCCGCGCGCTAGAACATTGGTTAGATGAAATTAATGGTATTTGGTCAGCCAAACATTTAGATTTATATACCAGCACGGTAAAAAGTTTATCGCACATGTGGCAAAAAATTTCTGAATATAAAAATCCACGTGCAGCGCAAGCCTTAATTAGAGTGCTTAATCAAGCCACTAAACAAGCAACTCAACATAAAGAGCTAACTGTTAGCTTTACAGAACCAGCGCACCAAGATGACGACCTTGATTTGCCGACAGCGCCGCTTGAAGACAATTTTAAAACAGAAATTCCGCCCGTTAATGCGATTACGCCAGCAGAATTGCCAGATAATTTAGAGAAACTTGCAGAGTTTGAGAATGATTCTGCCCAAATGGAAGTAAAGCTGATTACCCAAGGCAGAGCGTTTAATATTAATCGTTCAGACGCCATAGAAGTTGATCAAGAATTACTTACTATGTTTATAGAAGAAGCGCGCGAGATTGTGCCAGAAATTGGCACAGAGCTACGCGCCTGGCGCGCCAGCCCTAAACAATTCACCCATCCTGATGCGTTGCAACGATCGCTCCACACCCTTAAAGGCAGTGCGCGCATGGCAGGACAAGCCGCGCTGGGTGATTCTGTACACGAGCTTGAAGATCAAGTGATTCGTTCACTTAAACTTAAAACGGCTGAGCCTGATTTTGATACGATGTTTAATGAGCTAGACAAAATTGGCGCATATTTTGATGAAACCATGTTGGATACGCCTGATAAGGTGATTAACCCGATGCCAGTGGTGGACGCAGCACCAGCTAGCCGCGCGATTGACCGTAAAGCGCAGTATTTGCGTATGCGCGCTGATTCGCTAGATAGGTTAATTAACGAAGCTGGCGAGATTTCGATTATTCGTTCGCGCATGGATAGAGAGTTAACGGGCTTTAAGCAATCGTCTAACGATTTAACTGAAAGCTTAACGCGGCTACGCGCTTACTTACGCGAGCTGGAAATTGAAGCCGAAACGCAATTGCAATCGCGTATGAGTGTATTGCAAGAGGCCAACGAGACCTTTGACCCGCTTGAGTTTGACCGATTTACGCGCCTGCAAGAGCTTACCCGCATGATTGCCGAGAGCGTAAACGACGTGGCGACGATTCAAACGGGCTTGTTATCAAACTTGAATCAGACCGAAGCGGCATTGCAACAACAAAACCGCATGAACCGTGATTTGCAACAAAACTTGCTAAGCGTGCGCATGTTGCCGTTTAAGCAAATTACTGAGCGCTTGCAACGTATTGTGCGCCAAACCGCGCGCGAGCTTAAAAAGACTGTTGAACTCGTGATTGAAGGCGAAGAAACTGAAATTGACCGTAGCGTCCTGGATAAATTAGGCGCGCCGATTGAGCATTTGCTGCGTAACGCTGTTGCGCACGGCTTAGAATCGCCAGCCGAGCGGCGCAATCAAGGTAAATCGAATGCTGGCAAGATTACCTTAAAAGTAAGCCAGATGAATGAGGAAATACAAATTACCGTAATCGACGACGGCGCTGGCGTTAATTTGCAACGCGTAAAAGAAAAAGCCATTAAAAATAAACTGATTGAGCCAACTGTAGAGTTAAGCGAACAAGCGTTGATGTCGATTATTTTTGAATCGGGCTTTTCAACCACCGATACAGTGACGCAAATTGCAGGCCGCGGCGTTGGTTTAGATGTGGTGCGTAACGATGTAAGCGGCTTAGGTGGCCGTGTAGAGCTGAGTAGTGAATACGGCAAAGGCACCGTTTTTACGGTTAATTTGCCAGTCACACTATCGGTTGCGCAAGTGTTGGTGGTACGTTCCGGCGCCTCAAACTACGCGCTGCCCGTCGGTATTATTGAGCAAGCACAAAAAATCAAACGTCAAGATTTGCAAGATGCCTATCAAGCTGGCGAAATTATATGGGCAGATAAACATTACCCCATGCATTATTTGGCAAGTTTGCTCGATCATGAGGCACATGCGCCTAATGACCAAGCCTACAACTCGGTACTTTTACTGCGCGTAGGCGCGTTTAATATTGCTTTGCATGTAGATGAAATAATTGGTAACCAAGAGGCAGTAATGAAGCCAATTGGCGCGCAGATGGCGCGTGTGCCAGGTATTGTGGGCGCAACGGTTACTGGCGACGGTAATATCATGTTAATTATCAACCCAGTGCAATTGGTGGCGCGCGCTATTTTAACCATAGGTAGTGTAGTTGCAGCGCCAAAACCAACGGTTGAAATTGCACCTGCCAAATACCGAATTCTAGTGGTAGATGATTCACTTACCATGCGCAAAGTATTAAGCCGATCGCTTGAGCGTGAAGGATTTGAGGTGATTGTGGCAAAAGATGGCATTGATGCGATGCAAGTTTTGTTAGAAACCACGCCAGACGCGATATTAACTGACATTGAAATGCCACGTATGGATGGTTTCGCGTTGGCGCGTAATATTCGTGATGATGCGCGCACGGCTAATACCCCGCTGATTATGATTAGCTCGCGCACTGCCGATAAACACCGAAGTTTAGCCAAAGATATTGGCGTAGATGCCTTTTTTGGTAAACCCGTGCAAGATGATGATTTGATAGAGATGATGAAAGAGCTCATCGCCAGCAGACGGCACTTACATTAATGTTAAGTTGCTGTTAAAAAAAACGCTTAAATACAAAGTAAGCGTTTTTTTATTAGTGTTAATAAAACTCACTTTATATGTCGATGTTGCAATTACCATGTTAATTAATATTTACCTGCTGTTAAGCGCCGCACAATAACCGCGCTTTAATGCAATTAGATAACTGCTTAGTAGCTTTTAAGATACTGACCAGTTGCGAACGGCAATTGCATGCATAATCGAGCTGGAAAACACTAAATAACCGCCAAACATAGCACTGAGGCAGTTATTGCCTAGGCAAATATCTTGTTTAAAACGGCACGACAACGTTTTTCTATAATCGCAAATCATATTTAAAAATAGCTACAGCAATAACTGCTGTTGAAACAAGCTGAATCAGGTTAACCCACAAAATTTGCCGTGCAAGCAAATCTTTTAAATGCTCGCTGGCATGTGCATTAATGGCTAATAACAAGTAGTCAATACTGGCTGCCAGCACAAGATTGGTACTAATCAAGGCTTTTTGCACTCTTAGATCGATAAATTTTGAGACTTAAATATTTTGAGACTTAAATACTTTGAGACTTAAATATTTTGAATCTAAAATACTTTGAATCTAAAATATTTGAAATTTAATATTTGAAATTTTAATATTTGAAACTTAAATATTTGAGACTTAAATACTTGAGACTTAAACATTTCGAGATTAAACATTTCGAGATTAAAAATCGCCGCGCACGCCCACTAATAAAGATCGCCCACCCATCGGCGCAAACTCTTTCAACACCGAGGCAGATTCACGAATCTCGTTGTTTAGTAGGTTTTTGGCTTTTACAAAAACCTCAATATTGCCAACACCGCCAAACACTTTATTGACTTTATAGCTGACAAGCGCATTGATTAGCGTGTAGCCATCAGTTTTGGTTTCAAAAGTATCAGTGCGATTTTGACCAAAGCCATGCAACACATCAAGGCGTGAGCCAAATTGACCAAAGTTGTAATCGAGGCCAGCTCCCAAGCGCAAGGGCGCGATACGTGGCAATGGGTTGCCAGTTTCGCGGTTGTTTGCACGCACATAATCGCCGCGCAGATTCAAATCTAAATTGCCTCGACCCTCATAAACCCTAAACTTGCCTTCAGCTTCAAAACCCTTAAAAATAGCGGGGATGGCTTTTAAAACAGCTTCTCGTATAATCGTTTCGCCCGAGTTATCTGCCACGCCATTGCCATCAATATCAACAGGATTAAGCTCGCCATTTACGCCGCGTGTATTAGCAGTATTCGATAAAAAGATGAAATTATCAAAGCGTGTGTAAAAACCACTCACGCTAAACGAGTTTTTACCTGCTTTCCAACGTATTTGTGCGTCTAAGCCGTTAGAGCGCTCGGCACTTAACCTTGAGTCGCCAATTTCAAACTGCCCAGTGGCAAGGTGTGGGCCATTAGAGAACAATTCATTTTGTGTGGGTGCACGCTCAGTATGGGTTAAGTTGGTACCTAAACTCCAGTTTTTGTTAATGCTATAAAGTTCGCCAGCGGACAAATTTCGCGGCGTGAAATCTTTGGATTGTGCCGCGCCAAATTTACCGCCGCCATCAGAATCGACTTGAGTTTTATCAATGCGCCCACCAAATAAAAACTTGATTGTATCAATTGGTAATTCTTCATAAATATAAATGCCGTCGCTCACTGTTTTGGTCGGCGGCACAAACGCTTCATCACCCAACGCTTTAAATCTAGCGTTTTGAAATTGAAAGCCAACGACGCCCGACAGATTGCCTATCTTGCCGTGCATCGCTTCCAACGTGCCCTCGATTCCACGGTTTTTAAAAGTGGTTCCAATCACACCATCGTTAATTTCTTGATGCATATAATTGGTATGAGCCATGCGAAATTTAATACCGCTAATAATATTACCTATATTAAGATTACTAAAGTCACGCGACTCTGTTACAAAATCCCAGCGCTTGCTATCCATCTTAATTTTGACAGCTTCTTCGGCCACCGTGCCGTAATTGCTATTAAAGTTGGAGTAAGCAAGGCCAACATAGCCACTGTCAAAGGTGAGTGAGGCGCCAAGGGCACCGCCATTACTTTGTGAGGCGCTATTAACCAGCTTACCGCGCGGGTCATTGGCGCCGCGCTGGCTCTCTATTTTTGCGAATCCTGGCACATCTAAATCGCTGGTTTCACGTTTATAAGCATCTGCATGTATGGCAAAAATGCCATTACCAACATCAATCACCGCAGCCCCACTTTTTTCATCGTCTGCGCCGCCAAATCGCACCTCACCGCGGCCAAGAATACCAACCAACTTTTCTTTAGGAATTCGGTAGTCAATCACATTAACCACGCCGCCCACCGCACCAGCGCCATACAACACAGTCGCAGGGCCACGGATGACTTCAATTTGCTCGGCAATTAGCGGGTCGATAGGTACTGCATGATCAGGGCTAAGCGCGGAAGCGTCCAGTACGCCCACACCGTTTTGCATCATGCGTACACGGTCGCCATCAATACCGCGGATAACAGGGCGTGATGCATTAGGTCCGAAATAGCTGGAGCTAACACCTGGAATAGAATTTAGCGTTTCACCTAAAGTGCTTTCGCGGCGTAGTGAAAGCTCGCGGTCATTAAGTACTGCAGCGGGCACCACCAATTCGTCGGCACCTGCACCAAGCGGATTGCCTGTGACTGTTGCGGTTTCGACATTAATTGTTTCCGCGCCTAAGGCAGTGGTTGATAATATTAAGGGGCTTGCAATGACGAAAGCGATGGCACGCGCCATGAGTTTTTGGGTATTCATAATAACCTCGAATAGTATAAATAGATGATTCCATTCCAAAAAATTAGGAATGGAATAAACCGCTAATTGCTAGGCGAAGTAAGGCGGGGCGCGAGATTGGTACGG
>JAYTEL010000131.1:0-12509 GCA_043735225.1 Methylotenera sp.
CAGCTAACAAAGCTGCTGCAACTGCTAATTTAATTGTGTTATTCATTTGATGAATCTCCAAAAGTTTCTAAAAAATTACTGCTTAAAGCTTAATACTAATTTACCCTCATTTTTGCAACCATGTCGTTTATAACGTTGCCGCAAAAACAAGAAAGTTCGCGAACTCTCCTAGATTTAATATTTGTAACTTACTTTTATAAATCACGTTTCGTGATGAATTAAGCAATTTACATTTATTTACTAAGAAGGTGTAACGATTATGACAAACCTTGGCTTTTATGGGCAAGCTTTTTGTGGCTTTTGCGCGCAGATAACAGCAAATGTTGTAATTGCGCAACAATGAAGGCCTGCGGAGTTATATGTATGGCTGATTGTAAGAGCGAATTTATTCGCGACATTCAGCGCGGTCAATGCGACTCTTGCATAGCCACGATTTTTTTCGCGGACAAGGCCGCTTTTGCATAACCACGTTTTTTTCGCGGACAAGTCCGCTCCTACAAAAGCTGCGATTTTATGTTTGTTTGTTGTAAGAGCGAATTTATTCGCGATATTTATAGCAGTCAAGTCCGCTCCTTCAAGATAGAAGCGCGGCTGTTATAGCCAAATCGCATCCCAATGTGGGTAATCGCCCACTCGCTTGACCAACCCCGCGCGGACTGGGTTGGCGATTATGTACCTTGCAATATTTACAATATCTTCGTCTTTGCGAACGGCGTGATCGTAATACCCTGCTTGCCAAATAGGTTGGCCAATGGCTTGAGCAGTTTTGGCTTTTACGCTTTTTACAAGCAGGCTTAATGGTTGCGATTGATTAAGTTGTAATAACCAATGTACGTGATCTGGCATAACCACAAAGGCTAAAGTGCTTGCTTGCGGCTGATGTGCGCTAAGCTGTTGAATTAACAGCCTTGCATATGCAAAGTTATTAAATAGTGGTTTGCGGTTTTTTGTATTGAATATAACGTGGTAGATTTGACTAAGGTGCGAGTAGCGGCCTTTTCTTAACTGACTTTGATGGGGTGTGTGTTGCATTTTTTTATTGGTATATAGTTTATTGTGGTAGTATATTTTTTTTTCGCGAATAAATTCGCTCTTACAGTTTTGTGGGTTGTGCGCTTTTTCGCGAATAAATTCGCTCTTACAGTTTTGTGGTTTGTGCGATTTTTTCGCGAATAAATTCGTTCTTGCGATATTGCGTGTTTTTGTAAGAGCGAATTTATTCGCGACTAATGCCCATCAGTTAGAGTGACTTTTGCCAAACTACAAATATTCTTCTACCGCAAACAGGCGTTTATGCTCGCGAATGGCGAATCTGTCGGTCATGCCGGCAATATAATCGGCAACGGTGCGGGCTTTATCGGCTTTGGCCTGTTGTTGAAATTCAAACGGCATTAGGCCAGCATCATCAAAAAATACTGTAAAAAGCTCGCGGATAATTCGCATCGCTTTTGCGCTCATGCGGTTGACTTTGTAATGGTGATATAAATTTTTGCGCAAAAATTGTTTTAAGTTCAAGTTTTTGGCGGCCATGTCAGTGCTAAAGGCCGCCAAGTAAGTAGATTGGCGAATATCACCGATAGTATTTGGCTGCAATTGCGCGATGTTTGCACTGGTTTGCGTGCATAAATCAACCACCAGAATATTTATCATGCGGCGAATGGTTTCGTGAATTAGCCTTTTTTGCTCCAATTTTGGATATTTAGTTTTCACTAAATCCAGCTGCGAGGCAAATAAATCAACACTTTGCAACTGCTCAATGGTTATTAAGCCAGAGCGCAAACCGTCGTCAATATCGTGATTATTATAGGCAATTTCGTCGGCAAAATTGGTAATTTGCGCTTCTAAACTGGGGTTGGTTTTGTTAATAAAACGCAGGCCAACATCGCCCAATTGCTTGGCATTTTTAACCGAGCAATGTTTAAGCACACCTTCGCGCAGCTCAAACGTGCAATTTAGGCCATCGAACTCGGCATAGCGTTGCTCTAATTTATCAATTACCCGCAGCGATTGTAAATTATGCTCAAAGCCGCCGTAATCTTTCATGCAATCGTTTAGCGCATCTTGGCCAGCGTGACCAAACGGCGTGTGGCCTAAATCGTGCGCCAGCGCAATTGCTTCGGTTAAGTCCTCATGCAGGTTTAAAGTGCGCGCAATGCCGCGTGCCAATTGGGCAACTTCTAGGCTGTGGGTTAACCGCGTGCGAAATAAATCGCCTTCGTGATTCACAAAGACTTGCGTTTTGTATTCTAAGCGGCGAAAGGCGGTAGAGTGAATAATGCGATCGCGATCGCGCTGAAAGGCGTTGCGAACACTTACGCCGTTAAAAAGTGGCGATGGCGGCTCATTATGTTGGCGGCCAAGCGAGGTTTCGGGGTTAGCGGCGTAGATTGCGAGCGTATTGGTGGCATTTGTCATATTAATATTGTATCGCGAATAAATTCGCTCTTACAGATTCGTATTGTAGGAGCGAATTTATTCGCGATAAGACTTTGCATTTAAGCGTCAAAATTTAACGTTTGTTTAAGTTTATCAGCATCATAATCGCTGGTAATCACCGCTTTGCCTATGCCTTGTTGCAACACTAATCGAATTTTGCCATCTTCTACTTTTTTGTCGTTGGCCATTAGGCCTAAGTATTTTTCTACGCTTAAATTTGGCGATTGTAATGGCAATTTTGCCGCTGTAAAAATGGCTTGCATGCGGCTTAGTTGCTGAGCTGATAGCCAGCCTAGTCGCATGGACAAATCGGCGGCCAACATGGTGCCAGCGGCTACTGCCTCGCCATGCAGCCATACGCCATAGCCCATGGCGTTTTCAATGGCGTGGCCAAAGGTGTGACCCAAATTAAGCAGAGCGCGCTCGCCCGTTTCATGCTCGTCCACCGCGACCACTTCGGCTTTATTTTGGCAGCTGCGATAAATGGCATAGCTGATTACGGCTTCGTCTAACGCCATCAGTTTGCCCATATTAAGCTCTAGCCAATCAAAAAAATCGGCATCACGAATCAGGCCATATTTTATCACCTCGGCCACGCCAGCTGACAGCTCACGCGGCGGCAAGGTTTGCAGTGTATCAATATCGGCCAGCACCAATTTTGGCTGATAAAACGCCCCAATCATGTTTTTGCCCAGCGTATGGTTAATGCCCGTTTTGCCGCCAACGCTGGAATCGACTTGCGAAAGTAGCGTGGTGGGGATTTGTATAAAAGGCACGCCGCGCAAATAAGTAGCAGCAGCGTAGCCCGTTAAATCGCCAATTACGCCGCCGCCCAGCGCGATAAGCGTGGTGCTGCGCTCACAGCGGTTATTTAATAGCGCGTTATAGATTAAGTTTAATGTATCGCTATTTTTAAACGCTTCGCCATCGGGCAAAATAATCTCTAGCACGCTAACGCCCGCGTTTTTTAAAGCTTGCGATAACTTTGCTAGGTATAAAGGTGCAACCGTTGTGTTGGTAACAATCGCCACATTTTTACGTTTTAAATGCGGCAAAATTAAATTTACTTGCAACAATAATCCGCTGCCAATGTGAATAGGGTAAGCGCGATTGCCGAGGGCTACATTAAGGGTTTGCATCATATGTTTTATATATTGGCTTTTATATGTTTTATGTTGTTTTATATGTTGAAATTTTAGATAAATAGGACAGTTTTAAATTATAAATTTGCTAGCGACTTTTCAATTTGGTTAAGTATGTGTGCAACCGGTTGGTTGCCAGTATCAAATATCAGTGTTGCCGTTTGCGTATAAAGCGGGTTACGTTCGGTATAAAGCTGCTCTAACTTAGCGCGAATATCTACATTTTGTAACAGCGGCCTATGTTTGTCGTTACGCATTCTATGCCACAACTCGTGCACGTTGGCGCGCAGGTAAATGACCGTGCCGCCCGCTTGCATTGAAGCGCGATTTTCCTCGAGAATGACCGCGCCGCCACCTGTTGCCATTACAATATTGGTTAACTTAGTTAATTCTTCAATCACTGCGGTTTCGCGCTTACGAAAACCTGCTTCGCCTTCAAGCTCAAAAATCACCGCTATTTTTACGCCAGTGCGTTTTTCGATTTCATGATCTGTATCATAAAATGTTTTACCCAAATGTTTGGCAAGCAGTTTACCAATGGTGGTTTTACCCGCGCCCATTAAGCCAATAAAAAATATGTTATTTGAATTGTCTTTCACATTAATTTCGCACACTATTCTCGCACACAATTCTCGCACACAATTCTCGCACACAATTCTCAAACGATATTTACAGACGATATTCCACTAATGTGGAGTTTTTATCCAATGTAAATCGTCCAACTAAAATAAATTCTGCAGTAATAAAAAATGCCTATCACGTTAATGATAGGCATTTTAAGGCAAAGGCAACTTTCTGTCAGTTTTGGCTTATCTTAAACCCAAACTTTCATCCATAATTTTTGGCGTCACAAAAATAAGTAGCTCAGTTTTATCATCTAGTTTAACTCTACGCTTAAACGCATTGCCAATAATAGGCAAATCACCAAAAAATGGTACTTTATCCACATCATTACGTTCATTTTGCTCGTAAATACCGCCTAATACAGCTGTTTCACCATTGGCTACCAACACTTGAGTTTTGACATTTTGCGTGTTGATGGTTGGCGCACCATTTCCTGCGTCAGGTCCACGACTGTCTTTTTTGACGTCTAAATCCATAATAATTTTATCGTCGGGGGTGATTTGCGGCGTTACTTCTAGGCTAAGTTCTGCTTTTTTAAAGGCAGTAGTTGTTGCGCCGCTACTTGATGCCTCTTGATAAGCAATCTCAACACCCTGCGCAATTCTGGCTTTTTGCTGGTTGGCAGTTGTAACGCGCGGGCTAGAGACAATTTTGCCGCGCTTATCGCTTTCTAAAGCGCTAAGCTCTAAATTTAACAGTAAGCCTGCGGGCAATCTAAAGAAACTAAATGCGATTGTACCAAATGCACCCGTGGCAGGTAAATTAGTGTTTAAACCACCTGTATTGCCCAGCCCAACACCATTTGTTGTGCCCGTTGGAGCGCCTGAATTATTGAGTGTGCCGCCAATACTAACCCCAGGCGAGCTTTTATTACCGTTTTGAATACCAAATTTAGCGCCTAACGATTTACTAAATTTATCATCTGCAAGTACGATTCGCGATTCAATCATCACTTGTTTTACCGGCACGTCAATTTTATTAATAAATGCTTGAATGGCATCAAGGTTTTTATCGGCATCTTGAATAAATACCGTGTTGGTTCTAACCTCTGCCACAATGCTACCGCGTTTAGAAAGAATGCCTCTACTTTGATTTTGTCCACCAGATGATGAGCCGCTTGAGTTGCTGCTTTCTAGCAATGTTTTTAAATCGGCAGCTTTTTGATATTTTAAGGTAAATGCCTCTGTACGCAGCGGCGCTAAATCAGCAATTGCATTGACCGCTTCTAATTGCGCTTTTTCTTTGGCGGTTACTTCTTCGGCTGGCGCAACGGTAATCACATTACCTATTTTGCGCATGGCTAGGCCTTTATTTTGCATAATGATGTCCATGGCTTGATCCCAAGGCACATCCTTCAAGCGTAAGGTGATATTGCCAGTAACGGTATCGCTGGTAATAATGTTAAGGCCAGTAAAATCTGCAATAACTTGCAACACAGAGCGCACTTCAATATTTTGGAAGTTAAGCGATAACTTTTCGCCCGCATAGCCAGGTTTATTGCCTTTAACTAGCTTATTCGGATCTTCAATCAATTGGCGTACATCTATAATGAATTTTTTATCGGCTTGGTAGGCTGATTGCTCCCATTCACCTTTTGGCTCAATAATCATGCGGCCATTTTTGCCTTGTTTCATGGTATCAATGTATAGCACGGGCGTATTAAAATTAATGACGTTTAAGCGACGTTGCAAATCAGCTGGCACATTGGTATTGGCAAAATCAACCACAATTTGTTTACCTTTTTGTTTAATGTTAATGCCAGTGTTTGCGTCAGATAAATCGACAATGACGCGTCCTTCACCATTTTTGCCACGTGCAAAATCGACGTTAGAAATGCTGTGTTCTTGATTACTGACAGCGCGAGATTCAGCAAAACGGGTTTCAGTTGTTGCATTAGCAGCAGTTGCTTCGCTACCTTGCAATGTAATAATGACGTTTTTGCCATTAATAACTGTGTTGTAACCCACTGTTTTGTTTAGGTTTAATACCATGCGTGTACGATCCTTGGCTTGCGCTAGAGAAACGCTTTTTAATGCACCTTGTGCGCTTGGTATATTATTTTTATTTAAACCATTACCCGTTTGCGGAAAGTCTAACGCAATACGTGCAGGATTATTTAGCGTAAAACTCGCTGGCGGATTAACCAAGGCCTCTTTTAACTGAATACGAATACTAACGCGACCGCCTGTAAGCGAAGAAAAATCAATACTTTCAATTTTATTTGCAAATACATCTTCGTCCGCTGCGTATGAATTGCCAATTAAGCCAATACCTAGCAACATTAACGCAAATAGTTTAATCATATTTGACAATAAATTGGTTCTCGTTGTAATCATTTTAATTCCCATCATTTATTCTTGTAAATTAATACTAGCGGTATGTTCTACCCAATCGCCTGTTAGGTCGTCTTGAATAATTTCTTTAAGCGTGATTGAGGCGTCATCTATTTTGGTGACCATGCCAAAATTTGGCCCCATGTAATTACCCACTTTAACTTGTTGCACGGTGTTATCTGGGGTTTTAATAAGCGCATAACTGAGCTTACTTTTACTTAATGAGCCAACATATTTCAAACTCTCTAGCGGGTAAGCCTCAAGCGCCTCTTTTGGCCGATTGGTGTTGGGCTGCAGCGCGCCTGTATTATTGTTGGCTTTTCGCGCTTTAAACGGATCAGACAAAATGCCATCTGCGTTATATTGTAGTGGCGTGTAAGGCAATACCTCTGGCAGCGGTTCTACAGTTTTGCCCATATCGTTGGCGGCAGTTGCCATAAACTTATCAAGATCATCGCCTTTATCACCATTACAGGCCACAAGCGCAATGCTTGTCAAAACCAACAATATAAAACTGAACAAAAATTTAATGCGTTTAAAATTCATATTATTTGGCCTTCAATGCTGCTGGTTTTTTGGCGGCAAGCTCTGAAGCATCTAAATAGCGATAGGTTTTTGCAGTTGCATCTAATGACAGCAGGGTGTCTTTAGTATCTTTACCGATGGGCGCAATAATTAAATCGTTTAAAGTAACAATGCGAGATAATTTAGAAATGTCAGTCGCAAATGTACCAATATCGTGATAATTACCCCGTATTTTTATTTGAATAGGCATTTCTGCATAAAACTCTGCTACAGATTCTTGGCCAGGTTTAAATAAATCAAACTCTAAGCCGCGGCCCAAACCCGCTTGGTTAATATCGGTTAATAAACCATCCATTTGCGATTTATCGGGCAATTGTTTTAACAAAGCGCCAAAGGTTTTTTCAATATCCACCATTTGTTGTTTGTAGGCTTCAACTTTAATCGCTTGCGATTTTTTGTCTAAAAACACTTTGCGTAATTCTTGCTCCTTGGCCTTAGCTTGGTCAATTTCTGCCATTTGGTCGCTCCACAAAAACCAATAACCAAGACCCATTAAAAGTATAAATAGAAAACTGAGTAAAACCAGCTTAACTGGCATAGGCAAGGCGCCCATGTTTTTAAAGTCAATATTATTAAAATCATCAAGTTTCATTATTTGGCTCCCGCTTTTTTGGGCGCTTCTTCAATTTTTGGCACTTTTAAGCTGACGGTTACCGTAAAATCATTTTGCTTAATATTGTTAACAGTGGCGGCATTAATCACCACTAAGTTAGGCGATTCCATCCAGTTTGACACACTTAAATTACGCACCAAAGTTGCCACGCGTGCATTGGTATCAGCTACACCATCTAAGGTGATTAAATTACCAGCTTGCTTAATACTTTTAAGGTAAACGCCTTCAGGCAATTGGCGAGTAAGCTCGTCTAAAATAACCACGGCTTGACTACGGTTGGTTTGCAAGTTTTCTACCACGTGTTTACGCTCTAATACGTTATTAATTTGATCTTTTAGATCTTTAATATCAGCAATTTGCTTGTCTAGTTCGGCGTTAGCTGTTTCTAAACGGGTATTTCTCTCAAGCTGCGTATTGTTTTGTGCGCTTAAAAATTGCCAGCCCAAAAAAACCACTGCGCAGGCCGCGCCAGCAGCCATTAAGCCCATTAGTCCAAATTCGCGTTGCTTAGCAGCGCGCTTTATTTGACGATGAGGAAGAAGGTTAATACGCATCATGTTAGTCTACCCCGCGCATGGCTAAACCACACGCAATTAATAGTGACGGCGCATCGATTATTAATTGGTTTTGTTTAACTCTACTGCCGAATGACATGCTTTGAAAAGCGTTGGCGACAATGGTATTGACTTGCGTGCGATCTTGCACCATGACATCAACCGCTTTAATTGCGGCGCAGCCACCCGCTAACACAATATGGTCAACCCGGTTATATTGGGTAGAGCTGGTAAAAAATTGTAAAGCGCGCGCTACTTCAGTAGAAAGCGATTGCACAAATGGTTGCATCACTTCACTTTCATAACTATCTGGCAAGCCGCCTTTGCGCTTTGCAATTTCTGCTTCTTCAACCGATAACCCAAAGCGACGTTGAATTTCTTGCGTAAGCTGTGCGCCGCCAAATGCTTGCTCGCGCGTGTAGACCGAGTTGTTATCGTGTAACACGTTAATGTGCATCATTACCGCGCCAATATCCACAATCATCACCGTTTGATCTTTGCCGCCATTGGGTAATTGATTGGCAACCAAGCTGTAAGCCGCTTCTGTCGCGTAAGTATCCACATCCATTACTGCAACTTTTAATCCTGCATCTTCTGCCGCAGCAACGCGATCTTCGATTTTCTCTTTACGCGCTGCTGCAATCAATACTTCCACTTCGTCTGGGCTATTTGACGCAGCGCCAATGATTTGAAAGTCTATATTTACTTCTTCTAGCGGAAAAGGAATGTACTGATTTGCTTCGGCTTCTACTTGCGATTCCATATCGGTTTCGCGTAAATCATTAGCCATTAACATTTTTTTAGTAATAACTGATGCCGATGGCAGCGCCAAGGCTGCGCGTTTTTCACGTGATCCTAACAATTTCCACGCCAATTTGATTGCGTCCGATACTTGCTCTAAGCCAACAATATTGCCGTCTGTAATCGCATCTTTAGCAATCGGGCTTATTGAATAACCTTCAAGGCGATAACTGCCTTTACCAGAAGAAGATAGCTCAACCATTTTGACAGCCGAAGTACTGATGTCTACACCAATAAGCGGCGGGGTACTTTCGTTAAAAAAATCGAATTTCAAATTAAAATTCTCTTTCAATATTTATGAGTTAGTCACAATAGTGATAAATTACATTAAATGCTAGCAACAACTTTACGCCCTGTAAAGCAAATTTTCATTTTATATTGCCATAATAGGCCACAATTAATACAAATGTACCATTTTAAACACAAGCTTTATAATTAAAAATAATTAATAAATATTTCAATATAATTAATATAGAAACCACATTTTTGTTAATTTGGCATATGCGCATAACCTGTTAAGATGCATTTGTTTTGTTTATTTTGATTTCTAAAAGCTTTCTATGACTCCAAAAAAGTGGTGGCATTTTCTGATTTTGTTTTTGTTAGTGGGCAGTTTATCGCTAGCTGCGCTAAGCGCGCTTGCATTAACGCTTATTTACCCAACACTGCCATCGCTTGAAGCGCTAACCAATTATCAGCCTAAACTGCCCTTGCGCATTTATTCTGCAGAGGGTTATTTAATTGGTGAGTTTGGTGAGGAACGCCGGGCATTTGTAAAAATTGACGATGTGCCAAAAGATTTAAAAAATGCCGTCTTAGCAATTGAAGACAGGCGTTTTTATCAACATCACGGTATTGATGCAACAGGCGTGCTACGGGCAATTAAAAACAATTTGTTAGGTCTTGGTCACGAGGGCGCCAGCACCATCACCATGCAGGTCGCAAAAAACTTTTTTTCGACGCCTGGCGCAAAACGCGGCATGGTAACCAAAGTAAAAGAAGCCTTATTGGCTATGAAGATTGAAAAGGCTCTTAATAAAGATCAAATTTTTGAGCTTTATTTAAACCAAATTTATTTAGGCCAGCGTTCTTACGGCTTTGAGGCGGCATCTCAAGTGTATTACAGTAAACCAATTAACAAGCTCACCTTGGCAGAAAGCGCCTTGCTTGCAGGCTTACCCAAGGCGCCTTCTGGATACAATCCTTACATTAATCCTAAACGTGCAATTGAAAGGCAGCATGACGTTTTGCGCGATATGCGCCGTTACAGCATGATTGATGATGCGCAATATAAACAAGCAATGCAGCAAAAATTAGTGTTTAAAGTGTCCAAGCAATCGCGTGATTTTGCAGCTGATTATGTGGCCGAAATTGTGCGCCAAACCTTGTATGAGCAGTATCAAGATAGCATTTACAGCAGCGGCATGAAAGTCTACACCACCATCAAAAAAGCCAATCAAGAGGCAGCCAATATTGCTGTTTTACAAGGAATTTTAGAATATCAACGTCGTCAAGGTTATCAAAAACCAGAGAAAAATATTGATTTAAGTCAGCTAGATTTAAGTCAGCTAAATTTAAGTCAGCTAGATTTAAGTCAAAGTGGTACAGCAAACACCAATAAAGGTTTACAAATTGCGTTAACCGACTTTGAAGAATATAACGGTTTTGTGCCCGCCATTGTCACTTCTGTATCAGCTAAATCGGTCACCGTATTCACCAAAACGAATGAGAGTATTGATATTAACGGCGTAGGCTTAAGTTTGTTACAAAAAAACTTGGCTGACAAAAATCCTGTCAATCATAAAATTAAAGTGGGTTCTGTGGTGCGTATTATCAAAAGCCAAAACGCTTGGGTGATTGTACAATTGCCGCAAGTTGAATCGGCATTAGTAGCGCTAGACCCGCACGACGGCGCTGTAACAGCCTTGGTGGGTGGTTTTGATTTTAACCGCAGTAAGTTTAATCATGTGACACAAGCATGGCGTCAGCCTGGCTCTAGCTTTAAGCCTTTTGTTTATTCGGCTGCTTTAGAAAAAGGCTTTACACCCGCCAGCATTGTTGATGACGCGCCATTAAGCATGACCGGCAGCGAAGTTGGCAGCGGCGAAGATTGGGAGCCTAAAAACTTTGACGAAAAGTATAGCGGGCCGATAAGACTACGCACCGCCTTAACCAAATCTAAAAACATGGTGTCAATTCGCGTACTTAAAAAAATCACGCCGCGCTACGCGCAAGATTACGTCACCAAATTTGGATTCTCGCGCAAAGATATTCCTGCGGTAATGTCGATGGCTTTAGGCGCTGGCTCAACCACGCCTTGGGCAATGGCTAATGGTTACGCAGTATTTGCTAATGGCGGCTATCGCATTACCCCGCATTTAATAGCCAAAATAACTGATAATCGCGGCAATATCTTGTTAGAAACGCATTACCCGCAAGCTGGCAAAGATGCGCCGCGCGTGATTGATGCTCGCAATGCTTTTCTCATGACGTCTATCATGCAAGATGTGGTGACAAAAGGCACGGCAATTAAAGCTAAATCACTCGGCCGCGATGATTTAGCAGGCAAAACGGGCACCACCAATAACCAGTTTGATGCTTGGTTTGCTGGCTTTAACCCCAAACAAGTCGCTATCACATGGATAGGGTACGATCAACCGCGCAGCCTAGGTAAAGATGAAACGGGCGGCAAAGCCGCGCTGCCCATTTGGATTCGTTATATGTCAACCGCCTTGCGCGGCGCGCCAGATGTGGCTTACCGTGTGCCAGATGGCGTGGTGAAAATTAAAATTAACGGGTCAAACGGCGCGCTAGTTGATGACGATGAGGCTGGCATTTACGAATATTTCTATCAAGAAAACCCGCCGTCAAGGCGTCATTATGTCACGCCATCATTAGAACAGCTGCCACCTGAATATTCAGACAATTCATCACCAAGCAATATGACCGATAACCCATTGCAACCACAACCACCCGAACTACCTGAGCCTATCAGAAATCCACCGATTATTATTGAACACAGCCCCAGCACAGAGCAGCAACGGCCTATTCAAGGGCCAACAACAAAAAATGATAACGGTAACTCTGCTGCACGCATATTGAATCCATC
This sequence comes from Methylotenera sp., assembly GCA_043735225.1. Taxonomy (GTDB): domain Bacteria; phylum Pseudomonadota; class Gammaproteobacteria; order Burkholderiales; family Methylophilaceae; genus Methylotenera_A. The sequence continues at coordinate 12,198 of JAYTEL010000131.1, forward strand.
GGGGTTTTAATTTTTTGTTAATTTTTAGCAGTTATGGCACGCGAAAACACTAATCATATACGCCAACTCATTGCCCAAAAAGCCGCGCAAATGATGGCCGAAGACGGCATTAATGATTTTGCCTATGCCAAAAAAAAAGCAGGCAAACAATTAGGCATGAGTGAAGCCAGCGTCATGCCCACCAATGTTGAAATAGAAGAGGAAATTAGGCTATATCACGAGATTTACAACACCGATGAACAGCCGCTAGAACTAGCGAAGCTACGTAAGGCCGCGTTATTAACCATGCAGCTATTTGAAAAGTTTAACCCG
>JAYTEL010000132.1:0-4730 GCA_043735225.1 Methylotenera sp.
ATCCCCAGCCCGGGTGGTGAAATTGGTAGACACAAGAGACTTAAAATCTCTCGACTTTACGGTCGTGCCGGTTCGATTCCGGCTCCGGGCACCAAACAAATATTATTATTCTGTATGAATAACTAATTACAACCCAATCAAGCATTTGTAGTAAAATTAGGTTAATTAAAAAAGGGCGCTTTTAGCGTCCTATTTATTTGCAGCCAAACTTATTGTGTGTAAAAGTCTTAAGTAATCATGAAAAACATCCGTAACTTTTCCATCATCGCGCACATCGACCACGGTAAATCGACGTTGGCTGACCGCATTATTCACTTATGCGGCGGACTAGAAGAGCGTGAAATGGAAGCGCAAGTGCTTGATTCGATGGATATTGAACGCGAGCGCGGCATTACCATTAAAGCGCAAACAGCAGCGCTACATTACAAAGCGGATGACGGTCAAACTTATCAACTTAACCTGATTGACACACCTGGTCACGTGGATTTTAGTTACGAAGTTTCTCGCAGTTTATCTGCCTGTGAGGGCGCGCTATTGGTAGTGGATGCTAGCCAAGGCGTTGAGGCGCAAAGTGTGGCCAATTGTTATACCGCGCTGGATTTAGGCGTAGAGGTAACGGCTGTACTCAATAAAATTGATTTGCCTAGTGCCGACCCAGAACGCGTAAAACAAGAAATTGAAGATGTTATTGGTGTCGATGCTTCAGACGCAGTGCTATGCTCTGCCAAAACAGGTTTGGGCGTACGCGACGTCTTAGAAGCAGTGATTAAAAAAATGCCGCCGCCCAAAGGCAATATAGACGGCCCGCTTAAAGCTTTGGTGGTGGATGCATGGTTTGATAATTATGTTGGCGTGGTAATGTTGGTGCGCGTGATTGATGGCTCGTTAAAACCGAAAGATAAAATTCGATTAATGGCGACAGGCGCGCAACATTTATGCGAACAAGTGGGTGTATTTACACCAAAATCGTTGCAAAAAACATCGCTCTCGGCTGGCGAGGTTGGTTTTGTGATTGCAGGTATAAAATCCTTAGATGACGCCAAAGTTGGCGATACGGTGACGCATACAGATAGGCCTGCAGCTGAAGCTTTAGCAGGCTTTAAAGAGGTAAAGCCGCAAGTGTTCGCCGGGCTTTATCCCGTAGAATCGAACCAGTTTGAAGCCTTAAGAACAGCTTTAGAGAAGCTAAGTCTCAACGATTCTAGTTTGCTTTTTGAGCCTGAAAACTCTACCGCGCTTGGTTTTGGCTTTAGATGCGGTTTTTTAGGGTTGTTGCACATGGAAATCGTGCAAGAGCGCCTTGAGCGTGAATACGACATGGAGTTGATTACCACCGCGCCAACGGTTGTTTACGAATTATTGCTTAAAGACGGCAACGTGGTACAAATTGAGAATCCATCGCGCTTACCCGAGCCATCGCGCATTGAAGAAACGCGTGAGCCTGTTATTAATGTGAATTTGCTAATGCCGCAAGATTATGTTGGCCCGGTAATGACGCTGTGTAATGGTAAACGCGGCATCCAAAAAAATATGCAATATATGGGCAGGCAAGTCATGCTAAGTTACGAAATGCCGCTTAATGAAGTGGTTTTAGACTTTTTTGATAAGTTAAAATCAGTTTCGCGCGGCTATGCCAGTATGGATTACGAGTTTTTAGAGTTTCGCGCCGCAGATTTAGTAAAGCTTGATATTATGGTGAACGGCGAGCGCGTGGATGCGCTTAGCTTGATTGTGCACAGAGAAAACAGCGTGCGCCGCGGCCGTGATGTGGCGGCAAAAATGCGTGAGCTGATTCCACGTCAAATGTTTGATGTGGCTATTCAAGCCAGTATTGGCGCCAATATTATTGCGCGCGAAACGGTAAAAGCGATGCGTAAAAACGTGATTGCTAAATGTTATGGCGGCGATGTATCGCGTAAACGTAAATTGCTAGATAAGCAAAAAGAAGGCAAAAAACGCATGAAACAAGTGGGCAATGTAGAAATCCCACAAGAAGCGTTTTTGGCGATTTTGCGTGTTGAAGACAAATAATTTACTTAAGTAAATAGTTAAGCAAATAATTAAATAAATAGTTAAGTAAACAAACAAGTAAACAAACAAGTAAACAAAGGTCAAGAATGTATTTTGCATTATTTATGGTGGTAATACTGGCGATTACTGGCGCTGTTTGGCTACTCGATATTTTTGTGTTGCGCCAAAAGCGTGCTGCGGGTCGTGAAGAGCCTTGGTACGTAGAATACGCTAAAAGTTTTTTTCCAGTGATTTTGCTAGTGTTTACACTGCGCTCATTTTTGGTGGAGCCGTTTAAAATTCCTTCTGGCTCGATGATGCCAACCTTATTGGCTGGCGACTATATTTTGGTGAATAAATACACCTACGGTTTACGTATGCCGATTTTAAATAACACTTTTTTTGAAACCAGCCACCCCAAACGCGGTGATGTATTTGTGTTTCACTATCCGCCAGAGCCCACCATCGATTATATTAAACGCGTGGTAGGTTTGCCAGGTGATAAAATTCAATATCAAGATAAACGCCTGATTATTAACGGTAAAGTATTGGATGTTAAGTTTGAAGATGACTACCAATATGAAATGCAAGGTGCAAATGTGATTACCGCTCGACGCTCAAAAGAACAATTGGGTGAAGTACAACATGATATTTTGATTCACGATATTCCTAATCAGTATAATGATGATGCCCCAGGCGCAAAATTGCAGGCAGGAGAAACCATCACTGTGCCAGAAGGCAATTATTTTGCAATGGGCGATAACCGTGATAACAGCGCAGACAGCCGTGTGTGGGGCTTTGTGCCAGAAAAAAATTTAGTCGGCAAAGCGTTTTTTATTTGGATGAATATTGGACAGTTTGGCCGCATTGGCACATCAATTAAGTAATTTACAGCCACATATTTTGGAGCGAAATATGCAAAAATTAATAGTTAATAAACAAACTGGCATGACATTTATTGGTTTAGTGCTGGTGATTGCGGCTGTGGTTTGTATTGCAGTAGTTGGCATGAAAGTTGCACCTGCATATGGTGAGTTTATGAATGTGAAAAAGGCAATTAAAAAAGCAGCTGGCGAGGCTGATAATAAAAAAGACATTGCCGCTTCTTTTGATAGAACAGCTCAAATTGATAATATAGAGAGCGTAAAAGGTGCTGATTTAGTCGTCAATAATGGTGTGGCAACAATTGAATATCAAAAAGTGATTCCAATTGTCGCTAACGCCAGTATTTTGCTTGATTTTAGTTTTTCATCGGCCAAAAAATAGCGCGCATGTCACCCGATAGCCTTGCTATTGCTAATTTAAGGGCGCACATCGGCTATCAGTTTAAAAACGCCGCGCTACTTACTCAAGCGCTCACGCACCGCAGTTTTGCCGCTAATAATAATGAGCGCTTAGAATTTTTGGGCGACAGCGTACTTAATTTTATTGTTGCGCATCAGCTTTACAATCGGTTTAATAAACTGCCAGAAGGCGATTTAAGTCGCTTGCGCGCGGCTTTAGTTAAAGAATCCACCTTATCAGAAATTGCAATAGATTTGAACATTGGCGAATCACTGAAACTGGGGGAGGGCGAGCTTAAAAGTGCAGGTTTTAAGCGGCCTTCTATTCTAGCAGATGCCCTAGAAGCCATCGTTGGCGCGGTGTTTCTTGATGGTGGCTTTGGGGCGGCTGAGACTTTGGTGCTTAGGTTATACGCCCAAAGATTGGATAATATAGACCCAAAAATCATTGACAAAGATGCAAAATCGCAACTGCAAGAATATTTGCAAGGCAAAAAAATTGAGCTACCTGACTATGGAGTAGTTGCCATTTTAGGTGAGGCGCATGCACAAACCTTTAAAATTGAATGTGTGATTCAAAAGCTGCATATTTCGGCCATGGGTGAAGGCACAAGCCGCCGCATCGCCGAACAACAAGCAGCGCAACTTGCCTTAGAAACCATACTCCTAAAAAATAGTGTTAAAGAGATATAAAATATAAGCGAGCTTCAAATGATGACTGAAATCACCAATTCTTTTAGATGTGGCACGGTAGCCATTGTTGGTCGCCCCAATGTGGGTAAATCAACATTGCTCAATCATATTTTGGGCACTAAATTAGCCATCACTTCGCGTAAAGCGCAAACTACCCGTCATCGCCTGCTCGGCATTCACACAACAAAAGACACACAATTTATATTTGTCGATACGCCGGGCTTTCAGCAAAAACACCTTAATGCGCTTAACAAAGGTCTTAATAAAACCGTAACGCAAGTGTTAGTAGAGGTAGATGTGGTGCTATTTGTAATAGAGCCCATGAAGCTGGGCGATGCTGATAAAAAAGTATTAACGCTGCTGCCAACAGATAAGCCAGTATTATTAGTGGTTAATAAATCGGATTTAATGGGCGATAAAAATAACTTGCTTCCACTGATTCAAGATTTTGATTTGCTGCATCCATTTGTGGGGATTATCCCAGTAAGCGCCAAAAAAAGCTTGCATTTAGATGAGTTACTAGAAACCACGCGCCAATATCTGCCCGAACAACCAGCTATTTACGGCGAAGATGAGCTCACCGATAAAAATGAACGCTTTTTAGCGGCCGAACTAATTCGTGAAAAAATATTCAGATTGCTGGGCGATGAAATTCCTTATTCTGTGGCAGTTGAAATTGAGAAATTTGAAACGGTTGGTAATTTGCGCCGTATTTTTGCAGCGATTATTGTGGATAAAGATAGC
>JAYTEL010000133.1:0-5061 GCA_043735225.1 Methylotenera sp.
AATACCTCAATGCTACTGAAGCGATCAATTGCAGGAAAATAATAAGAAGAGTTATCGCCATATGGCGCATACATAAGTGGTATGCCGTCCTCAAGCAATAACACTTTTGTTGAGCGAGTTGGGTTTAGACCACGAATACCAATATTGGGACGCATTCCAAAACCTTCTTCATCGCGAACAACCACGCCAGGCACTTTGCGCAAAGCCTCGTTGGTTGTAAAAACGTGGTTTGATTCCAATGTTTGCTGAGAAATAATGTTAGCTGAGCTAGGCGTTCTAAACAGCTCCTGTTGATTGCCGATAATTTCGACTCTGGGCAAAATAATAATTTCTGCCGTTCGCTGTTTTTCTGTATCAATCGATTTATTAAGCTCTTCGCCACTAGCAAGATGACTAGAAAGCAATAAAATAGCAATGTAAATAGGTTTTTTGTGTAATTGCATCATCTGCCAAACAAATTTTATAGAACTACCATTCTACATGATAATCATTCTCATTACAATTCAAATTTGATTTTATTCATTTAACTATGTGGCATGGCGATGTTAAAATGCTTAAACTATGAAATCACCACAAGATATACTGCACCACTTTTTATTTGAGTATTCATTTAACACGCCCATGCCAATACGCGGCAATGTGGTGCATTTAAACCAATCTTACCAGCAAGCATTACAGCATCAAACCTTGCCAAGCTTGATAAAACATGCGCTAGGCGAGCTAATGGCTGCTAGCGCACTTCTCTCTGCCACCTTAAAAATGGAAGGTGCGCTTGTGTTGCAATTGCAAAGCAAAGGCGCACTTAAATTATTGGTTGTAGAATGCAATCAAAACTATCAGCTGGGTTTAAGCTTGCGCGCCACGGCCAATTGGGACAAAACTGCAAACCAAGAAATTGAAAATCACACATTATTTGAGCTGGTTAAAAATGGCCAATTTGTGATTACGCTAGATCCAACTGAAGGCGAGGCTTACCAAGGGATCGTGCCTATTGAAGGCGAAACAATCGCCGTAATGTTGCAAAACTATATGTTGCGTAGCCAACAGATTGATACATCACTTTGGTTGCAATGTGATGGCGCAAGCGCCAGTGGCATGTTGCTGCAAAAACTGCCAGCATTGAAAGAAAGTGACGCCGATGCCTGGAACAGAGTCAATATTTTAGCTAACACTGTTACTAACGATGAATTGCAAAATCTAGCGCCAGAAAGACTGCTTAGACGTTTGTTTGCAGAAGAAAATGTGCGCTTATTTGAGGCAAGACCAATCCAGTTTAAATGTAATTGTAGCAAAACAAAAGTGGGTAATATGCTTAAACTATTAGGCGAGGATGAAGTGAATAGCATTTTGACTGAGCAAGGCAATATTGACGTGAACTGCGACTTTTGTAATAAGCATTATGCGTTTGATGCGGTGGATGCTACCGCTTTATTTGCCAGTGAAACCATGATAAATATAAGCAAATCAACGCATTAGTCAAGTTAACGCATTAGCCAGATCTATGCATTAGATAATTTTATTCCCTAGACAACTCATCGTATTAACGACATAGCTGTGGTAGATATTCACTTGGCACAGTCGTTTTATTTTCGCCTTTAACTGTCATTTTGTCGGGTGCTTTGGCGTTAACGCACACCCAAGCAATTGGCACTATTTGCGATTCGTCAATGACCGCTGGGCGAAACGACAAAACTTTTGCAGCGATTTTTGGGTGCGCTTTATTGCCAAACGTTATGTTAATAACCCCGTTCTTCACTTCTAGCGCGCTCACAAAGTTGTTCACTACTTTTTCTGATGTTGGCAAACCCGTTTCTGTATTATCTGCGGGCAACGTTTTGGCCGCTTTCCAGCTTGCTGCAATTGGTTCTTTTGCAATATCAGTCAGCGGCAGGGCCGCAATTACTTGCTCTTTAATAATGCGCCCCATTTGCGATGGAATCGCAATTGACGCTAAAATAGCAATAATGGCGATAACCACCATCATCTCTATTGCAGAAAATCCAATTGGCTTAAGGTACATATTTAATCCTTATTTTAAAGACTTGTTTTTTCAGTATCTTATATCTTCAACGACTTGTATCTTCAACGACTTGTATTTTCAACGACTTGTATTTTAAGTATCTTGTATTTTCAACGACTTGTATTTTCAACGACTAGTATTTTCAAGGACTTGACGTGCGCGTTCAAATAAACACACCGCTGCCGCTGCCGCTGCGTTTAGCGATTCCAAATTTTTATGCATCGGTATGCTAATTTGATGGCTGGCCGCTTGCAACGTTTTTGCGCTTAAACCTGCACCCTCGTTGCCAATTACAAAAGCACTCGGCTGCGATAAGTCTTGTGCATACAGTGACTCACCGTGCATGGTTGTCGCGAAAGTATTACCTGCAAAGTTATTTAGCGCGTTCACCATATCGATTCCTTCAATAATTGGCACATAAAACTGCGCACCCTGGCCGCCACGCAAGGCTTTGGGCGACCAGGCATCGGTGCAACCTTTACTTAAGTAAACGGCCTGCACCCCCGCCCCCAGCGCTGTTCGCAACATGCTGCCTAAATTACCTGGGTCTTGAATATCTTCCAACATTAACGCAAACGTCACCTCGGTTGGCGGCGCAATTTGCGGCCAAGATTTGGGAATAGTAATAACAGCTAAAATGCCAGTGCTGTTGGCAACAGGCGTTAATTCGGCAAACATCAAGGTTGGCAACATAATGGTGCTGACATGCTCTAAATGCTGCATTAGCTGCGTCGCTTCAAGCGAGCTTTTACCTTCAGGAATGATAATCAACTCAGGATCGGCTTGGTTAGTTCCAGCAAATGCGCTGCAATAACTTTCAATTAAATGCACGCCATCTAATAGTGTTTTGCCTTCAGTGCGGCGCTCCCTTGCGCTATCGGCCAATTTTTTATGATATTTAAAAACGGGGTTGTCGCGCGAGACGATGTGTTTAAAGGACATTGGCGTATTCTAGCTGGTTCATTACCGTATTTTAACTGATGTAGGTGCCGCGTGTAGCCGCAAATAATTATTTAACATGTTCGCTGGTGTAAAGCCGCTTATGCAACCCATATAAATTTCACCTAGCGTGGGTAAATCAATCAGCCAAGTTATAATACGCACATGGCTAAAAAACCCGGCTTTACAATTTCTCTGGAACGCATTCTTAGTAAACAAGGTTTTGGCACGCGTAAGCAATGCCGCATCATGATTATTAACGAGGAAATCACAGTAAATGGAGCGCTTTGCGATAACCCAGATGCGACGTTTATGCTTGAAAATTTACGATTTACGGTTAAAAATGAGACTTGGGACTATCGAGAAAAATCGTACTTAATGTTGCACAAACCGGGCAATTACGAGTGTTCGCACAAAACGCAGCATCACCCCACTATTTACAGTTTATTGCCGCACCCGCTGGTAGTGCGCGATGTGCAATGTATAGGCCGATTAGATGAGGACACCACTGGCTTGATTCTGATTTCAGACGATGGGCAATTTATTCATAAAATGAGCTCGCCAAAGCATAAAGTGCCAAAGATTTATGAGGTCACTTGCAAGCATGCGGTAACTGAAGATCAAATTGCGCATATTTTAAAAGGTGTACAATTAATTGATGAGGATGCGCCAATTGCTGCGCTGGCATGCGAACGTATAAGCGAAAACGTGATTAACATGACTTTGAGCGAGGGTAAATATCACCAAGTAAAGCGCATGATCGCGGCGATTAGTAATCGCGTTGAAGGCTTAAAACGCATACAAATTGGGCAATTAATGTTACCCGAAGATTTAAAAGCGGGCGAATGGCGCTGGCTGACGGATGAAGATATTAACAATTTAAGGAGCTAACGCATGTCAAAAATGTTAATTTTGCTAATTGTAGCATTGCTAAGCGCATGCATGGGGGTGCCAGACAATGTAAAAGTTGTCGACAATATCGTTGCCAATCAATATCTAGGCACTTGGTATGAAATTGCGCGACTTGATCAATCATTTGAGCGTGGTTTAGAAAAAATTAGCGCAACGTACACTGCAAAAGGCGATGGCAGCATTGAGGTGGTTAATCGCGGTTTTCAGGTCGCAAAAAACGAATGGAAAGAAGCAGTTGGAAAAGCCTACTTTGTTGACCCGCCAAATGCCAACAAAACTAATACTGGCAAATTAAAGGTGAGTTTTTTCGGCCCGTTTTATGGCGCTTATAACATCATTGATTTAGACGTTAATTATCAACATGTAATGATTTGCGGGCCTGATAAATCTTACTTATGGATACTATCTCGAACGCCGCAACTGGCTGAACCAATCAAACGGGATTTAATTGCCAAAGCAAAAGCGCTGGGGTTCGCCACGGATAAACTAATTTACGTAAAGCACTAATAGACAAATTATGTAGCTTTTATTAGGTTTAGTTTTGTATCTAATTTTTTATAGCTGTTAATTTATAACCCGCTTTTTTAAACGCAGCAATTAAACCGTTATCGCCCGCCAAATGCGAAGCGCCCACAGCCACAAAAATGGACTTATCATTGGCAACGGCAATTGCGCGCTGCGCCATTACACCATTGCGATCATCTAACAAACTTTTACGCATTTTTGCCCAAAGCTCTTTTGGCAACATGCCACCAGTAATTTGCTCGTCTAACGCACTAATTTTGTCGCTATCGCCTTGCAAATAAGCATTCATCAACTTTTCAAAATCAGCTTCTTTTCGCTCTGGTGTGCGTTTTAATACGGCGCGTAACATCACCATTTGCTCGTCCATGCTAAACGTATCCATAATACTAAAATGCTCGCTGCTAGTCTCTAATCCCTTGATTTGCTTACCAAAATCTTCAGATTTTGTCATCAACAAATTGTCTTGCGCAAACTCAGTTTGTGGTTTGGGTAAATCAAAAATTACCGCCAAAAGCCAAGGCTTCATCTGCATAGCCGCGCCAAGGTGCATCACATGAAACTCGGATAAATCGCGCACCTGATCAAACTCCGCTTGCGTGAGTAAACTAGGCAAAATTGCCTCTTTCATCATAAATATGCTGGGGTCTTGCGTCGGTTCAGCTTCC
>JAYTEL010000134.1:0-2721 GCA_043735225.1 Methylotenera sp.
TTGCGCAGCCATGTAGCCAAACAATGTTTGCCCATTTAGCTCGCCAGCGCGCCACATCATCATGCTCACAACTGGGTTGAAATGCGCACCTGAGATTGGCCCAAGTAAGGTAATTAACACATATAAGCCGCAGCCCGTGGCGATGCTGTTGCCTAATAATGCTACCGCCATATTGCCTGCACCTAATGCTTCACCCATAATGCCAGAACCAGTGACAACGGCTAGCAATAAAGCTGTGCCAAAAAACTCTGTCAACGATTGGTTGACTAGTTTGGTATTGATTAATTTGTTCGTCATATTTCTATCGCTTCTTATTTCTATCACTATTTTGCAAGCTTAAAATTAGCGTTCATGTCCGTAAACTTACCTAAGAATATACTATAAAAGACTTTTGTTAAGCGATGACCATTTAAAATTAATTTTACGAAACGGAAGAAGCTGGCTCTATGCAAGGCATATATTTTAATTTTAGTTAAAGACTAAATGGTTATTTGTCACAATTCTGTCACAAAAACTTTATACAATATTCATAAATTCTTGTAGTCAACATTCACAATCTAACGTTAATGTAGGCGTGCTAAGCTAGATTTTAAGCACAAAAGCAATTTACTATTTTTATGGAGATTTCAATGCAAACAAAGTTTGTTAAATCGTTAACCGTAGCAGCTATCCTGGCCACTACATTCAATATTCACACAGCAAATGCAGCAGATAAAATCATCAAAATTGATGGTTCAAGCACGGTATATCCTATTACTGAGGCGATGGCTGAAGAATTTCAAAAATCAACTAAAATTAAAGTGACTGTGGGCGAATCTGGTACTGGCGGCGGTTTCAAAAAGTTTTGCCGTGGCGAGATTGATATTGCAGACGCTTCACGCCCGATTACCACCAAAGAAATAGATGCTTGTAAAGAAGCCGGTATTCAATATATTGAGCTGCCAATTGCTTATGATGGTTTAACCGTTGTGGTTAACGCAAAAAATGATTGGGTTAAAAGTCTTTCTGCTGCTGATTTGAAAAAAATCTGGGGCCCAGGTTCTAGCATTAAAAATTGGAAAGAGATCAATCCAGCATATCCTGACCAAAAATTGGGGTTATATGGCCCAGGTACTGCCTCTGGAACATTTGATTATTTTAGTGAAGCCATTAACGGCAAAAAAGGCGCGCATCGCACCGATTACACACCGTCTGAAGATGACAACGTGTTAGTGCAAGGCGTAAGCGGTAATACTGGCGGCATGGCGTATTTTGGTTATGCTTATTATGAAGAAAATAAAGATAAATTGCGCGCCATTCCGATCTCTGCAAAAGCAGGTTCACCTGCTGTAATGCCTTCGCCCGAATCGGTAAAAGATGGTTCTTATCAACCGCTTTCACGTCCTTTGTTTATTTATGTTAATGCAACAGCAGCCGCGTTTAAACCAGAAGTAAAAGCGTTTGTAAATTTCTATCTAGAAAACGCACCAACATTAGTTAAAGAAGTGAAATATGTTCCACTTCCTGCAGAAGATTATGTTGCCGTTAAAGGGCATTTCAAAAAAATGAAACCAGGTACAGGTTTTAACGGTACGCCAGAAGTCGGTGTTAAGATTTCTGATTTACTTAGCAGAATTAAATAACTTGTGTTAATTATTGCTAAATCATGGTGTTAAAGCATAGTGTTAAAGCATGGTGCCAAAGCATGTTGCTAAAGCATGGCGCAGTTTAACAATGTAGTTTATTAAAATAAAAGGGGAAATTATTCCCCTTTTATTTCATCAACAAAAATAAAGCCAGCCGCACCCTAAATCTGGCATATTTCCGCTAAAATGAGATTGTAATCAATATGAATACGGCAGCCATGTTACAAAATCAATCTCTAAAACTGACAATAAGTCCGCGGCTGGCAAAAAATGTGCGCCGCAACATTAAAGAGCGCATTATTGAAATTATTTTAATGTTTGCCGCGCTTTCAGCAGTTGCCACCACACTTTCTATTGTGGCTATATTATTGTACGAATCGTTAAGTTTTTTTAAAACTGTTTCTGTGGTTGATTTTTTTACCGATACACAATGGACACCATTATTTGAGGATGCGCATTACGGCATTTTGCCGCTGATTTCAGGCACACTAACCACCTCTGCCGTTGCGCTTGCAGTCGCAATTCCTGTAGGCACTATCGCAGCAATTTATCTATCAGAATTTGCCTCGCACAAAGCACGTGAAATAGTAAAACCAATACTAGAGCTACTTGTAGGCGTGCCAACCATTGTGTTTGGTTATTTTGCATTGTTATTTTTAACGCCAATTCTTCAAAAAATATATCCAGAGTTGCCAAGTTTTAATATGTTAAGCGCAGGCATTGTCATGGGTATTATGATTGTGCCTTACATCGCTTCATTGGCAGAAGATGCTATGCGCGCAGTGCCAATGAGCATGCGCGAGGGATCTTATGCCATGGGTGCCACCCGCTTTCAAACGGCTGTTCGCGTAGTAGCGCCCGCAGCAATATCAGGTATTGTGGCAGCCTATATTTTAGGTATATCGCGCGCGGTGGGCGAAACCATGGTAGTGGCTGTTGCGGCAGGCCAGCAACCAATTATCAGTTTTAACCCAATGGAAAGTGCTGCAACGATTACAGCTTATATTGTGCAAGTGGCAATGGGCGATTTGCCGCATGGCAGCATAGGTTACCAAAGCATATTTGCTGCGGGTCTTGTACTACTGGTCATCACGCT
>JAYTEL010000135.1:0-1768 GCA_043735225.1 Methylotenera sp.
TTTGACTTTGACTTTAAATCCCCTGCTGCCGCGCCTGCGATGATTAAAAAAGTTGGGAGGTTTTGAGCGAGGACCTGTTTGAGCACCGCGACAAGCCACTGTTTGTGTGGCTTGTTAGGGCGAGTTCCGCAGCGCCCAACTTTTTAAAGCAGCGCAGGAAATAAGCGGTAGGGGGTGTCGTTTTATTTGGGTACTTTATTTTGGACAAGCAAAATAAAGTACCTCGCCTGGAGGCGAAAAAATCTAACTTCAGCTTAATCTGGGACGTTAAACACTAACACTGTCAAAACAAACTCTTTGTTAGCATCCTCTTTATTATGAAAAACATATCTGAAACCACTTTCGTGGAGCCAGTTAACTTGACGTTTAAAATTTGGATGAGTTTCTGCGGTTGTTTTAATAGCTGAAATTACAGTTGTCATATCCGTTCCACGGTTGAATACTATAATTGCAGTTTTGCTGTCTCTCCATGAAGTATAGCCAAGCAATTGGTTTATTGCCTCTGCAAATTTCTTCGACCCTTTCCAAAATTTACACTCAGCAATAAATACATTTTTTTCATTTTCTCTTAATAAAATATCAGTTTTGCCTGCCATGTTAAAAGTTTCACCAGTGGCTTTTCCTTCAAATTGCGCATTTAATTGAACTAAAAAGTGCTGACGTAACGCCTCTTCATCCATTTTTATAAATGAACTAGGGCTTCTTTCCATAACTAAAGCCATATTTTGTATCACCGTCAAAATATGTTCGTACAAGTCCATGGCCAAAGTAGGCTCAGGCTCAAAAGCTTTAGATGAAGCCGAGGGCAATATAGGAATAACTTTTTTTCTTATTTCAGGAGATATATAAGTTCTGGGCGCACTATCCCGCGCCTTTATAGGTATGCCGAGTGCGCTAAGTCGATTGCTGTTGGCCAGAAGACGTTCTCGTCTGTTGGCAATAACTTGCTCAGCAATTTGATTTAGAGATGAGTTATGTTGGCTTATCATTGCAGCTTGCCAACTTAGATGCTGCTCAATATTGGCTATTAACGCGCTAATTTCTGGCTGCAAATCTCTTGCAGCATCATGTGGCATTTCATAGGTAAGAATAATTTCGCTATTATTTATATTAGCTCTTGGTGGGCCAGAATTGCGCGTATTACTTGCACAATAAAGCAGCTCTTCATCACCCTCATACGGAATTTTTACTTGAATTTTTTGCCCTGGTACTAATACTGGCCTACTTTTGTCGTCTATCCAGCGCATTTGGTCGTACCTTACATCGACCCTAACTTCTGACTCTTCTGCATACCAATTATCTTTTTTCAAGATTATAGCGGTGACCATGTGCTTCTCAACTAGGTATTTAGTTAAATCTGCTTGTGATGTATTTAATAGCCGATTCTGTTCTAAATTTTCAACTTCATTACGAAGCGAATTGACTTCATTTTCTAAAACACCGCGTAAGTCATAGCTTGAAAATAACAAGCCTTTGTTTTTATCAATAAATCCAAACATAATTAATCAACTATCCACACTTACTTTCACCACAATTCAAACAAGTCAAACACCCATCCATAATAATCGCCGCTTTGGTATTACATTTGCCGCATAGCTGCGAGCCTTTAGGAAAGCCTTCGGTAGTCATTTCCTCGCCTGTTTTGGCGTGTTTTTCAAAGTATTCGCTACGTTTTTCAGCAACCAGTTTTTGTTGGTGTTCATCCAAACCTGGCAATTTAAGCATGCCGATTGATTGCAAATGTTGCTCGACCACTTCGCCAATCTCA
>JAYTEL010000136.1:0-9076 GCA_043735225.1 Methylotenera sp.
TTCGTCCAGCAGCAAAATAGGCGCATCTTTTAGCATCACCCGCGCAATGGCAATGCGTTGACGCTGGCCGCCAGAAAGCTTAACGCCACGTTCGCCCACATGCGCGTCATAGCCGGTGCGACCTTTTGCATCGCTAAGCCCAAGTATAAATGCATGCGCCTCGGCGCGTTTGGCGGCGGCAATCATCTCATCCTCAGTTGCTGTTGGGCGGCCATATAAAATGTTATCGCGCACGCTACGATGTAGCAGTGATGTATCTTGCGTCACCATACCAATGTTAGCGCGTAAACTATTTTGCGTCACCGTTTTAACATCTTGATTATCAATTAGAATTTGACCGTTTTCAACATCGTAAAAACGTAATAGCAAGTTAACGATGGTAGATTTACCAGCCCCAGAACGCCCTACTAAACCAACTTTTTCGCCTGCTTTTATACGTAAAGTAAGATTTTGTAATACGATTTTTTTAGATGCTTGCAACGCAAAGTTATAACCAAAATCTACCTCGCTAAACATCACCTCACCATGCACAACTTGCAACGGTTTTGCTTCAATTGCATCGCTAATATTGTTGTGCATGGTGAGTGTATTCATGCCGTCTTGCACCGTGCCTACTTGCTCGTAAAGCGATGTCATTTCCCACATGACCCAATGCGAGATGCCGTTCATACGCAGCGCCATAGCAGTTGCGGCTGCCACACCGCCTACCGTGACTTGGCCTTTGCTCCATAAATAAAGCGCCGTTAAACTAGTGCCAATAATCAGCAACATATTAAGTACGTGATTAATAATTTCCACCATGCTAACCAATTGCATTTGTGCGTGCACAGTGCCTATAAATTCGTGCATGGCGTCTTTGGCGTATGCACCTTCACGCCCAGCGTGACTAAATAATTTAACGGTGCTTATGTTGGTGTAAGCATCGGTGATGCGCCCTACCATCAGGCTACGGGCATCAGCTTGCAACGTTGATGTCTTACTTAAACGTGGCACAAAATAGCTTAAACTAAGTACATAAGCCGCCAACCAAAGTAAAAAAGGTATGGCAATCAATGAGTTAAAATACGCCACAATGCCCACCATGCTGCCAAAATACACCAGCACATACACCATAATATCGGCGACAATAAACCACACATCGCGCACCGCCAACGCAGTTTGCATCACTTTTGCTGCCACGCGTCCAGCAAATTCATCTTGATAAAAACTCATGCTTTGGTTGAGCATTAAGCGGTGAAAATTCCAGCGCATGCGCATAGGAAAGTTGGCCGCTAATGTTTGATGTTTAAACAGCGTTTGTGCCAAAATAAACAACGTACTAAAGATTAAAACAACCGCTAAAGCAATAAGTTGAGACGTGTAATTTTGCCATAGTAATGCTTTTGGGACGCCGCTTAACCAATCCACAATTTTACCCATCATGGCAAATAATGCCGCCTCAAACGCAGCAATTAAACCAGTAAAAATGGTCATGCCCAGCAAAAAAGGGCGCAAACCTTGCGTACAACTCCAAGCAAATGTCCAAAAGTTTTTGGATGGCGTATCAATCACATTTTCTGGAAATGGTGAAGCAAGATTTTGAAACCATTTAAACATAGCTGTTTTTTATGTGATTAATTTAGTGGCTGTACGAGTGAATATTGAAAGAATAGTGCGAAATAGCTTTAATTTATACCATCAATATGAGCTCAAGTTTTTATTTTGGCCGAAAATTCTGTATTTAGTTAAGTTAAAATCTGGATTCTTAGTTATGCTAAGCATGACGAAGTTTGTGTCAATTATATTGCGTTAAAATGTTCAACAATCGTACAAACCGCCTCAGCCGCAATGCCTTCACCGCGGCCAGTAAAGCCAAGTTTTTCGGTGGTTGTGGCTTTAATGTTGACTTGGCTAATGCCGATTTTGCAATCGGCGGCAATATTAGCGCACATTTGTGCTGTGTGCGGCGCTAATTTTGGTGCTTCGCATATTACCGTGGCATCAATATTATTCACTTGGTAATTTTTATCGTGAATTAAATCAATCACATGGCGTAGTAGTTGGCGAGAATCTGCATTTTTATAAACATCATCACTTGGCGGAAAATGTTTGCCAATATCGCCCAGCGCCGCCGCGCCCAATAGCGCATCGCAAATGGCATGCAAAAGTACATCGGCATCCGAATGGCCGTCAAGGCCTTTGTCAAAGGCAATTGTCACGCCGCCAATAATGCATTTACGGCCTGCAACTAATTTATGTACATCAAAGCCATGACCAATTCGCATTAAGCATGTACCTTACTTTCATAATTAATCATTAGGCTTGGCCTCGATTTTTGCAATCAAAAATAGATTCTAAAAAAATTAAATCTTGCGGATAAGTTACTTTTAAATTACGAAGTTCTCCCTGCACCAATTTAGGCTGTAAACCTTGCGCTTCAATTGCCTCGGCTTCATCTGTAACAATTTTAACTGCATCGCCAGAAGCCGCACCAATACTGGTTTGCAGGGCATACTTTAGCACACCATAACGAAACATTTGCGGCGTTTGGGCTTGCCACAAATGCGCGCGCGGAATCGTCTTTAAAACTTCGTTTTTATCTCCCGAAAACTTAAGCGTGTCGCTTACTGGCATCGCTAGCAATCCGCCTACGGGATCATTTTCTAAGCTATTAAGCAAATTATCTAGCAAATGATGGGTTAAGCCTGGCCGCGCGGCGTCATGTACCAAAATCCAATCTTCTTCGGCAACATTTATCTTAAGCATAGTGTTAAGCACCGTTTGCGCGCGCGTGTCACCACCTGTGTAATGCAGCTTTAATTTGCTAGCAGGCTCTGGCGTTAAGCCATTCCAAAACGTATCAAAGGTGCTTAATGCAACGTGAATACTAGCAATACGCGAATGGTTAAAAAAAGTTTCTATGCAATGTGAAATCAATGGTTTACCGCATAGCAGCATGTACTGCTTGGGGATTTCACTTGCCATGCGGCTGCCAATGCCAGCAGCGGGAATAATAATATGAAAAAACGCCATGCAAGGATTTTAACATGACGTTTATTTAACAGCTTACATTTACAACAGAAATCAATCATTGCAAAACCAATCGCCTGCAAAATTAATGATTGACTGTTTGACGAGCCTTCTAAACAACGGCGATGGCGCAGTGCTTGCTAATCTTCGGCAGTAGCGCCGATTCTATGAATACTCAAATCAGCACCATCAAACTCTTCTTCTTGTGATAAACGCAAACCAAATGCAGCTTTTAGCCCGCCGTACACAATTACGCCGCCAGCCAAAGCGATGACAATGCCTAAACTAGTGCCAATTAATTGCGACATAAAACTAACGCCGCCTATACCACCAAATGATTTTGCGCCAAAAATACCTGCTGCAATTCCACCCCAAGCGCCGCACAATCCGTGTAGCGGCCATACGCCAAGTACATCATCAATTTTTAAGCGGTTTTGCGTGACGGTAAATGCCCACACAAATAACCCGCCAGCAATCGCGCCAGTTGCCAATGCACCAAGTGGGTGCATTAAATCGGAGCCTGCACAAACCGCTACCAAACCTGCCAATGGACCGTTATGTACAAAACCAGGGTCATTTTTGCCAATAACTAACGCTGCAATTGTGCCGCCAACCAAGGCCATAAGCGAGTTAACAGCCACTAAACCCGATATGCCTTGAATAGCTTGCGCGGACATCACATTAAAGCCAAACCAACCAACTGTGAGTATCCAAGCGCCTAACGCCAACCACGGAATACTGGATGGTGGATGCGCATTAATTTGACCTTCTTTTGTATAACGGTCATGACGCGCACCCAACAATATGACTGCGGCCAGCGCAATCCAGCCGCCCATTGCATGCACCACAACTGAGCCTGCAAAATCGTGAAATTCTGCGCCAAAGCTGGTTTTAAGCCAATCTTGAAACCCGAAATGATGATTCCAAGCAATGCCTTCAAAAAACGGATACACAAAACCAACCAGCAAAAAAGTGGCTGCAATTTGTGGATTAAATTTGGCGCGCTCTGCAATACCGCCCGAAACAATGGCAGGAATCGCCGCCGCAAATGTGAGTAAAAAGAAAAACTTAACTAAGCCAAAGCCGTTTTTAGCGGCCAACACCTCTGCCCCACTAAAAAAATCGATGCCGTAGGCAATGCTATAGCCAATGAAAAAATAGGCAATGGTAGAAACACTAAAATCCACCATAATTTTAACTAAGGCATTGACTTGGTTTTTACGGCGCACCGTGCCAAGCTCTAAAAAAGCAAACCCAGCATGCATTGCCAGCACCATAATGGCGCCAAGCAAAACAAATACAACATCTCCTGCTGAAACTAAAGCTTCCATTTTGAAACATCTCCCTACAATCAAATTTTAAACGCCAATATTTTTATGTTAAACCGCTAACAGTTAAGCAAAAAACAAGCCATTTGTAAGCGTATTGATTTTATTGAGATTTTATTAATATTTTAAGTAATCTCGTACTTATTGCACTGAATTAGTGCTACATGAAGTGCATTGCACCTAATTAGGGCGTTTAATAGCAGAATTATTTTTGCCAGATGTTGATTTGATATCACACCCAAATATTTAGTAAAAATTTGCGAGAGCCTGATAATTAACTGTGAAGAAGCTTAATTTGTCCATAAAAAATTTATTCTTCGGCATATGTTAGTTGCCGCACAGACTACATCACCATTCAAAACTATCTTTAAATTTTTAAAGGAATTTACGATGACTGACTCAATTAAAATCGGCGATCAAGTTGAATGGGAATCTTCACAGGGCAAAATTATTGGCGTTGTACAAAAGAAATTAACCAAGCCCATTATGATCAAAACCCATAAAGTTGCAGCTTCTGTACAAAACCCACAATATTTAGTAGAAAGTGAACAAACAAAAAGTAAAGCCGCCCATAAAAAAGCAGCACTGACAAAAGTCACAAAAAAATAAAGAATAAGAAAAAATGAATTACGCCAACAAAACACTCATTCAAAATTGAACAAATCAGTCAATTTGTCTTTAAAAATTTTATTCAAGCACATCACTATTAAAGATTCTTTATGCGTAGGCTTTAAAACAATGAATTGGCGCAACAGCCTGGTTAACCGTGGCCATTACTCTAATTTAGAAATATGCGCATTTGTAAAGGGCAATATTAAAGCTATTGAGCGAGTATTGTTTGTTATAAAATGGACTAAGCGCTGCCTGATTTCAATTTTTTATAACATGCTCACTGTGTAGTTATTAAGCACAAACTTTTCAGCTTCTGGGTTACCCGCCCAAAAATGAAAAAACTCGCGCACCACCACCAAAAACAAACGTCGATTTTTTTTCACTTCAAATAGTGGCAGCGTGGCATCAACCGTGGTGCGATAGACTTTGTTATTTTTATCAGGCGCATCACGCAGGCGCACCAACAAAATCTTGGCGAGTTTTAAGCGCGTATCGATCAAAGTTTGCTCGGCATTTTCAAAGCGTAATGCTTTGGTATAACCTTTCAATGCCCAGCTATCGGTAGTGCCAAATTTTTCGGTATCAACCGTATGCCAAAGGCTACTTAGACTAACCTCGACTGGTTTCCAATCAATTGGCAGCGGATCATGCGTTGCGTTTTTACTAAATAAAGACACTGCTTTTAAATCATTGATCCAAAACGGATAATACTCGCGCGCGATAACCAAACTCTCTGGCCAATCATCATTGGCCACGTCGTCCATTAGGTGTTCGATTGCTATGCGATATTCGCGGCCATTAAGTGCTTTTTCGCTGAGTAAAAGCATTAATTTATTCAAAAAATTAACGCGCGGCACAAAGGTTTCTGGTCCAAACCCTTTGCCAGTCAACAGCTTGATATACACTTCTAAAGCTTGTTGTTCGCGTGGGTTAATATTCATGATGTGCATTCATGATAGGTATGGATGGTTTAATTTTCATCGCTTAAATTTAGCAGCTTAATTTTGTTTAAAAATTTTTTCAGTTATATTTTCAATGTTTATTTTAATTTTACTGCTCAGCCTATTGAATAATATAATAATACGTACAACAGTATTACATTAAAAGCTTTATATAAATCTAGTATTATTTTGTTGTTAATTTTTAAAAAAAGTAAACATTATGTTTGAAACATTATTACTGGCACTGCTTCTATTGGCCGCTTGGTTTTGGCTAGACAGCATCGCCAAGCGCGAAATTGCAATCGGCTATGGGCGCGAGCTTGCGCAGCGCTGTAATCTGCAATTGCTCGATGAAACAGTGGCTTGCAACAAAATTAGACTGTCTCGCGATAGCCGTGGTCATGCGCAATTGCTGCGCTTGTATGAATTTGATGTGAGTGCCAACGGCGCAGACCGCATGCAGTGCAATTTACATTTATTGGGTAAACAGTTGCAAACTTGGCATATTCCGCCTTACGCGCAGCCCGATTCACCCGTCAGTAATGTCTACAAAATTCACTAAAAAGATGCGTTTAATATCCTATATTAGCCGATTTGCGCCCTCGCCTACTGGGCGACCACTACATTTTGGCTCGCTAATTGCGGCCGTTGCCAGTTATTGCGATGCAAAATCTCATGGCAGACAATGGTTATTGCGGATGGAGGATTTGGATAAACCGCGCGAAATTGCAGGCGCGGCAGATGCTATTTTGCGCAGTTTAGACGCTTTTGACTTTGAGTGGGATGCGCCTGTGACATATCAAAACCAACGCGCAGATATTTATGCAAAATATTTTTACCGATTACAACACAATGGCTTAGTTTACAGTTGCACTTGCGGCCACAAAAAAATTGCTGATTCAGCAGTTTTGGGCGGCCTAAATGGCGTAACTTACCCTAAGACTCGTTTTAATAAATTTAAATTTTTACAGCCGAGCGAAAACAACGCCTCTGCGAGCCATATAGATAGCGCCTCCTGGCGCATCAATGTCGATAACGTGCTGGAAATTAGTTTTGTTGATTTGATTCAAGAAACATTTCGCAGCTTTTACCAACCTAAGTTGGTGACCTTATCGTAAAGCGCAAAGATGGCATTTTTGCGTATCAACTGGCAGTTGTCGTTGATGATGCGTTGCAAAATATCACGCATATTGTACGCGGCGCCGATTTAATAGATTCCACGCCGCGCCATCTTTATTTGCAACATTTGCTT
The DNA here is from genome assembly GCA_043735225.1 of Methylotenera sp. Lineage (GTDB taxonomy): Bacteria > Pseudomonadota > Gammaproteobacteria > Burkholderiales > Methylophilaceae > Methylotenera_A. Next base: position 7,143 of record JAYTEL010000136.1, read on the forward strand.
GATTTTACCCTGACTGATTTTAATAAAATAAGCTACGCCCATCTGCCAATTGCCACAAATGTATTGGGTGAAAAGCTTAGTAAACAAACATTGGCAGAGCCAATAAACATGCACCTTGCAGAGCAAACTTTATTTAATGCGTTAGTTTTTTTAGGGCAAAATTCACCAGATGACATAAAAAAACGCCACGTTAGAACAAACGTGGCGCTGGGCAATAAGCGATTAAATAATGTGCTAAAAACAAAGCACATCGTAACAATCAACTAAAAGTCATAGCGTGCACCCACTTGAATAAGCGCGGGCATGCCAACCAAAATTCCGCGCGTTCTATCCACAATATAATCTTTATCAAATATATTTTTGCCTGTTAAAAACAAGGTAGTTGCGTATTGTGGCAATTTGTAATTAACCGAGGCGTTCATAATGGTGTAGCTGGCAATTTCGCCGATTGATCCATCAACACTAACTGCTTTTGTCTCGGCAAAGTCGCCATATTGATTGCCAACATGCACCGCTTCTAGCATTAGATCCCAGTTATTCATTTTATACCCCACTCCCAATGTTGCGCTTAACTTTGGTGCGTAAGGCTGTCGGTTGCCATTTTTACTGTTGTTGACAATTGCGTTGGTTAGCACGTTTCTAAAAGGCGCATCTTGTTCAGCCACTGGCAACCATGTTAGCGCTAAACTACTGTAAAAGCCGTTGTCAAAATCGTAGCTGCCTAAAAATTCCAGTCCAGTAAAAGTCGCTTTGCCTTGCGATAGTGGCACATTGCCTGCAATTGATCCCACTGCAATTAAATTGTCAAACTTATTATGAAAAAAAGTGGCTTCAATACGACTATTTTTGCTCGGTTTTGATCTAAAACCAAGTTCGAAGTTGGTTGATTTTTCGGGATTAATTTCGACTGAGCCGCCAGTCGTGTTGTTGATTAAATCTTCTACACGCGGCGGCGCAAAGCCTTCATGTACGCCAGCAAACACAGTTAATGCATCGTTTGGTGTATAGCCAATCGATACGCCAGGTATCCACTCTTGTATTGTTGCCTTTCCGTTTGCTCCATTGAGTTTATTTTTACGCTCGTTTTCAATGTATTCATAGCGCACTACAGGCGTGATAGAAAATTGATTAATATCGAAACGGTTACTGATAAAACCAGAATAGGCATGGGTATTTCGTTCGTTATTTTCGATTAATGCACCTGATCTAGCGGTGGGTGATGTGCCATTGCGTTGCCTGCGGTCTTGCTCTTCCAAATGTAATCGCAAGCCTGCATCAAACTCGCCTAAACTATGTTTTACGTTTAAACGCGGCTCAACTCCGTAAGTATAGTAAGTGCGTAATCGGCCTTGATTACCTTGGCAGGTGTCGCCGTCGGTGCGCGTGCCCGCAAGTCTAGCGGCTGCAAAAACGGCACAACCTGTGCCAGACGCTATGCTACTTGTGGCAGTGGTACTTTGTTGACGCCACCAATCTCTATCAAAATAGCTGTAATAATAGTTAGTAGTTAAGAATGCGTTATTGTTAATTTGCCAATCGTGCGTGGCCGATAAGCCATAGCGCGTGGTTTGAAAACTATCACGATTAAAAGGATTGTACCTACCACCAAAATTATTAAATTCTTCGCGCGTTAGTCCCGCATAACTGACTTGCGAATCTTCATCAGCGTAATTGGCGCGCAAGGTTATTGCATGATTATCAGTAATGGCTTTAGTAATTTTAAAATTAACATCCTCTAAATTACTATGCGTGTTGTCACGTGCGCCGTCGCCTTCTTTATGCGTGTAATCAAACAGCATACCGTTGCCACCCACATTAATTTTAGTACCCAAGAAATCCTGATTGCCCACACTAAAGCGTGCAAAACCACCAAATTTTTCGGGCGCGTTTGGCGTAATAAAATTAATCACACCGCCAATGGTTTGCGGGCCATA
>JAYTEL010000137.1:0-9485 GCA_043735225.1 Methylotenera sp.
CATTGATTTACGTCGCCCTGCCATGCAAAAAAACATGATGTTGCGGTATCGTGTCGCTAAAACGTTGCGTGATTATTTAGATGTGAACGGCTTTATTGAAGTAGAAACGCCGATGCTAACGCGCAGCACACCAGAAGGCGCGCGCGATTACCTCGTACCTTCGCGGGTGCATGCAGGCCAGTTTTTTGCTTTGCCGCAATCGCCGCAGTTATTTAAACAGCTGTTAATGGTGAGTGGTTTTGATCGCTATTTCCAAATCACCAAATGCTTCCGCGATGAAGATTTACGCGCAGATCGCCAACCAGAATTTACGCAAGTGGACATTGAAACCTCGTTTATGCGTGAGGACGAGATTATGGACATTGTTGAAGAGATGATTCGCCAAATGCTCAAAAGCGTTCAAAACGTCGATTTGCCCGCGCAATTCCCGCGCATGAGCTTTGCCGAGGCGATGACGCGTTACGGTTCAGATAAGCCTGATATGCGTGTGACATTGGAAATCACTGAGCTTTCTGATGTGATGAAAGACGTTGATTTTAAAGTGTTTGCAGGTGCAGCCAATATGGAAGGTGGCCGCGTAGCCGCGCTGCGCGTGCCTGCTGGCGCGGCCATTGCGCGTAGCGAGATTGACGCTTATACCGAATTTGTAAAAATTTACGGCGCTAAGGGACTTGCTTATATCAAAATTAACGATGTCACTAAACTGAATGAAGAAGGCCTGCAAAGCCCAATTGTTAAAAACATTCACACCAAAGCGTTGCAAGCCATCATCGACCGCACAGGCGCGCAAAATGGCGATATCGTGTTCTTTGGTGCTGATAAAACTAAGGTAGTAAACGAAGCACTTGGTGCATTACGCCTTAAAGTCGGTCACGATAAAGGCCACGTCGATGGCCGCGCATGGGCACCATTGTGGGTGGTAGATTTTCCTATGTTTGAACATGATGAAGAAAACGACCGCTGGGCAGCGCTACATCACCCGTTTACCGCACCTAAAGACGGCCACGAAGAAATGCTCACCACCAACCCTGGCGCGTGCTTATCCAAAGCCTACGACATGGTGCTAAACGGCTGGGAAGTCGGCGGCGGCTCAGTGCGTATTCACAAACAAGACATTCAATCTAAAGTGTTCGATGCGCTTAAAATTAGCAAAGAAGAAGCGCAAGAAAAATTTGGCTTCTTGCTCGATGCTTTGCAATACGGCGCACCTCCGCATGGCGGATTAGCGTTTGGCTTAGACCGCTTGGTAACGTTGATGGCAGGTGCAGAATCGATTCGCGACGTAATCGCCTTCCCTAAAACCCAGCGCGCACAGTGTTTGATGACCAATGCGCCGAATGAGGTGGATGAGAAGCAGCTGCGTGAGTTGCATATACGCGTTCGTACTCAAAATCCAGCGGCTTAAAATGCACTCGCTTCACGATAACGTCGTTACATCCGCTTGCCGTACTATTAGTACTGTCTACGCGAATGTGCCTAGTTCTCGTATCGCGAATTGCATTTTAGGACAATAAATGGCAATAGACCCATTAACGGCAGCCACAACTTTTGCTACTTTAGTTAGTCTTTTCTCGGATTTCCTAGATAAGCGTAAAGAAGTCTCTAATGATGATTATCAAAAATTCTTGGAATGGTTGTCGGAAAATAGGCATGATGAAATAAAACAATTACTCGAACAAAATCAAGCAACAGTCACAAGTATTAAAGCGATTCTGAATCTGCAATCTTCTGTTATTCTTGAGAAGCTAAAAAATATTGATAACAAATTAGGCAGTATTTTATCTGCTGATTCATTGTTTAATCCTTTAGTGCAAGCGTTATCACCATTTAACAGTTTGTCCATACAGTCTATTAGCATACTTAGACAGTTTGAAGATTCTGGGGCTAGCACAATCTTAGAGCAGCATTATATGAGTAATGAGACTGCTTACATCTTTATGGAAGGTAGTGGCGGAACTTTAGAATACAACGATGCGCGGTTTATAGAAGATGATTTTTCTAAGCTAGTTGAACTAGGTCTTTTAAGACTGGAATTTGGTTCTAAGGGTGCTAAGATTTATAAATTCACTAGAGAAGCTTCGAGATTAGTTAGCTCAATCTAACTAGACCCACCCATTAATTTACGTTAAAAATAGCTTGCCAAGTAGGGTGGGTTCTTGAAACCACGCGTAGCGTACTTGCAATATTCACCGCGTGGGGTTAAACCCCACCCTACAATTTTAATCAATTTTGTAGGTTGGTTGCTGGTTCACTGCTGCATTATTTTTGGAGGCTTGGAATGACTTCTTTAACATTAAACGCTGAACCAATCGCGCAATCTGTTGAAACTTCAGACAGCGATTTGGTGGTGAGATTAACCGATGGGCGCGTGCTTTCTGCGCCTTTGGTGTGGTTTCCGCGCCTGCACAACGCCACGCCTGCAAAGCGTCAGGCTTATGAGTTAATGGGTAATGGTGTAGGTTTCATTGGCCAGAATTAGATGAAGATATTAGCGTTGTGGGCTTGCTGGCAGGGCGGCATTCGGTTGAGTATCGTGCTAAATAAATCGCTATATTGCGCTAGTGCTGACATGAAAGCATATGTAGAAATCGATCAGCTATGGGCAAAAGAGGCAGAAGAACGCTTGGCGTCTTATCGACTAGGCGAAATTAAAACATTATACCTAAACCAAGTGCTGAGTAAATATCAAGTCAAGTCTTAGGGTGGGTTGTTGAACCCACGCACAGCGTACTTGCAATATTCACCGAGTGGGTTAAAATCCCACCCTACGCCTAATTATGCCTCAGCCAGCTCATCCCTACATTCCGCAAACGCTTTAATCGCGGCATCTAAATCTTCAGTAGTGTGTGCGGCAGAAATCTGGGTGCGGATTCTGGCTTTGCCTTTTGCCACGACGGGGAAGAAGAAGCCGATGGCGTACACGCCTTTTTCTAGCAAGTTCTTGCTCATGTTTTGTGCTAACACCGCATCGCCCAACATAATGGGGATAATCGGGTGTTCACCATCTTTTAAATCAAAACCTGCTGCCAGCATGCCTTTTCTAAAATAACTGGTATTGCTTTCTAGTTTGTCTCTTAGCGTTGTTGATTTTGACAGCATATTTAACACGCTTAATGTGGCGGCGCAAATAGTGGGCGCGACGGTGTTAGAGAATAAATACGGGCGTGAGCGTTGGCGCAAAATATCAATAATTTCTTTACGGCCCGATGTGCTGCCGCCAGATGCGCCGCCTAGCGCTTTGCCAAAGGTGGTGGTAATAATATCTACGCGATCCATCACATTACGGAATTCATGCACGCCCCTGCCAGTTTTGCCGATAAAACCTGTGGCATGGCAATCGTCATGATGCACCATTGCATCAAATTCATCGGCTAAATCGCAGATTTCATCTAACTTGGCAATCGTGCCATCCATTGAAAATACGCCATCGGTAGTAATTAATATGCGGCGCGCATTATTATTTTTTGCTTCAACCAATTTTTCTCGTAAATCGGCCATATCATTATTTTTGTAGCGGTAACGCGCGGCCTTACACAGCCTTACGCCGTCAATAATCGATGCATGATTGAGCTCATCTGATATCACCGCATCTTGCTCGCCTAAAATCGTCTCAAATAGCCCAGCATTTGCATCAAAGCAAGATGAATAAAGGATAGTTTCTTCCATGCCCAAAAACGCACTCATGGCAAGTTCCAACTGCTTGTGGATGGATTGTGTGCCGCAAATAAAACGCACCGAAGCGAGGCCAAAGCCCCAATGGTCTAGACCAGCTTTAGCGGCTTGAATTAATTCAGCTTGATTGGCTAAACCAAGGTAATTATTTGCGCACATATTAATCACTTCACGGCCATCGGCCAGCGTGATGCGATTATTTTGCTCAGAAGAAATAATTCGCTCGGTTTTGTACAAGCCTTGCGCTTCAATATCGCTTAAATCTTGCGCAAAGCCTTGTCTTGCTGCGTTAAAACTCATAATTTAGCTTCCCAGTTGAGAATCACTTTGCCCGATTTACCAGAGCGCATCACTTCAAAGCCTTCTTGAAAATCGGTATAGTGAAAGCGGTGCGTGATAATTTTTTCTAAAGGCAAGCCACTTTGCACCATCATGCTACATTTATACCAAGTTTCAAAAATTTCGCGGCCGTAAATACCCTTAATCGTTAAGCCTTTAAATACCACCATATCCCAATCAATACCTGCGCCCGATGGCATAATCGCTAGCATCGCAATGTTGCCGCCGTTAATCATTTTGCTTAACATATCGCCGAATGCTTTGGGCGAGCCTGACATTTCTAAACCCACGTCAAAGCCTTCAAAAATGCCTAAAGAATCCATCAATTCTTTGCTAATGCTTTCATTTGCAGGGTTGATGGTGGTGATTCTTGGCAAAATACTTTTGATTAAATCGAGCCGATATTGATTCAAATCGGTAATGACAATATTGCGCGCGCCTGCATGGTCTGCAATAAGCGCAGCCATGCTGCCGATTGGCCCAGCGCCAGTAATTAGCACATCCTCGCCCACCATATTGAATGATAATGCGGTGTGCGCGGCGTTGCCGTAAGCATCAAAAAAAGACAGTAAATCAGTATCAATGGGCCTGCTAGGTTTAAACACATTTTTAGCGGGAATCACCAAGTATTCTGCAAACGCGCCGTGACGATTAACGCCCACGCCAATTGTGTTAGGGCAAAGGTGGGTGCGGCCGCCAAGGCAGTTACGGCAACGCCCGCAGGTTAAATGGCCTTCGCCAGAAACGATTTTGCCCACTTTAAAATCGGTGACATTAGAGCCAAAATCAGCAATTTCACCCACGTATTCGTGGCCAGTAATCATCGGCACGGGGATGGTTTTTTGCGCCCATTCGTCCCAATTGTAAATATGAATATCGGTGCCGCAAATAGCGGTTTTTTTAATTTTTATTAACACATCATTGTTGCCAACCGTGGGCTCGGGCATGTCTTCTAGCCACAAGCCTTCTTTGGCGTATTTTTTAACTAAAGCTTTCATGGTTCCACCTCAAAATAAAACATATTTTTAAGTTATTAAAGTTAGTATCGCACAAGGTGGGCGCTTATTCAAACTGTCTATATTGTATAGAATGGGGTATTATTATTTGCTGAAATATTTTAAGTTTTAAAACATGTGACTCATATGCCATTAACCGAAATCAACCACGTAAATTTCCGTACCGACCGAGATACCATGCTTAAACTGCGCGATTTTTATTGCGATATTTTGGGCTTAACGGTAGGTAAGCGCGTGGCGAGTACGACTTATGGCTATTGGCTTTATATTGGCAACAACGATGTGGTGCATTTAGCCGAATATAAAACCGCCTCTCCGCCGCAGCTTAATGTGCATGGCACTTACGATCACGTGTCTTTTACCTGTACTGATATGCCTGCGATGGAAGCACACTTAACCAAACATAACGTGGCTTTTAACACGCGAATTTTGGCCAATGGTGTGCGACAAATTAACCTAAAAGACCCAGCTGGCAATGGCGTAGAGCTTAACTTTGAAGAATTTTGGAACCGCGATTATGTGATGCGTCCTTCGGGCGACCCGACTAATATTTGAAACACATAATTTTAACTTAACGCCATTGCGAGACTAAGGTTTTAATTTAGGCATAACAACTTATAACGAAAAACGAATTGCCGCGCCTAATTAAGTTTTTTGGCAAGCAATCGCAGCTAATGTGTGACACTGGTCACATACAAGCTATTTGAATAAGCTAAAATGTTGCAAAGTAAAAGTTAACTTGTAATCTAAAATTTAACTGATGCGTTATTAAATTACGCAAGCAATTATGCAAACATGGAGAGACATAAATGAACAGATTTCTCAATAATAATTTTATTAAATATGCTTTAGCAAGCGCAGTTTTGCTGGGAACTAGCTTAACTGCTGTTGCCGAGCCAGATCCAAAACTGTGGCCTGTGATGAAAGAAGCGTTTTTTGCAAAACGTGATATGACTGAGGTGGATTTTATTAAAATTGACGCGCCGCGCCGCGCCGAAAGTGGTGCACAAGTGCCTGTAACTTACAGCATCGATAACGCTGCGGCTAAAGGCGTTAAAATTGTTAAGCTATATGCGTTTGTAGATGCCAACCCTATTCCATTAACGGCAACTTATCATTTAACAGATGCGCTTGGCACTTTTAATTTATCAACGCGCATTCGTTTTGAGACAGACGCTTTTGTGCGGCTTGTAGGCGAAGATGCCGCCGGACGATTGTATTTAAGCTCACGTGAAATCCGCGCTGCAGGCGGATGCGGTGGTACGGTAGATGGCGATGAAGCGGCGATTCGCGCCTCGGCGGGTAAAATTAAGCTTAAAGTTGAAGAGTCCGTTAAATTTGGCGCAGCTACAGCAACCACGTTTAACATTAGGCACCCCATGCGTACAGGTTTGCAGCGCGAGTTGGTATCGCAAGGTTTTGTGCCAGCGTTTTATATTAACAAAACCGCTTTTAATTACGACGGTAAAAATGTATTAACGGTGGATGTGGGTGTTGGCACGGCAGAAGACCCATATTTTAAATTTAATTTTGTGCCAAATGCGCCAGGTAAACTAGAAGTGACAGCAACCGATAATGAAGGTAAAAGTTTTACACAAGCGCTTGAAGTGAAAAGCTAATTAAATAGTGGTTGCGAGAGGTGCGTGGCAATCTATCTGCAAAAACTATACTTAATCGCCACACTTCGCTTGCAATGTTGAGAGTTAAATTTTTAAAGCCTCTATTTAGAGGCTTTTTTATTGCTTAAATTTACGTGTAAGATACGAAAAACAAAGGAGATTAAAATGAAAAGCTATCGCAAAGAACTGTGGTTTAACATTCCCGCGCGTATGGATTTTAAAAACATTACCCACGATGTAACTGAATGCCTGCGCGAAAGCGGCATAAAAGAAGGCTTATGCCTGATTAACGCTATGCATATTTCTGCCAGCGTATTTATTAATGATGACGAACGCGGTTTGCATAGTGACTACAAAGTGTGGCTAGAAAAGCTTGCCCCGCACGAGCCTGTCAGTGGTTATCGCCATAATGACACAGGTGAAGACAATGCCGACGCGCACATTAAACGCCAGATAATGGGCCGCGAAGTGGTAGTGGCGGTTACCGAAGGCAAGCTAGATTTTGGCCCGTGGGAGCAGATTTTTTACGGCGAATTTGATGGCAGACGTAAAAAGCGCGTGCTGGTGAAGATAATTGGCGAGTGATTTTCTTTGTGGTTCGACAAGCTCACCACGAACGGTTAACTCGACAAGATCACCACGAACGGGCTAGTTTAAACAAATATCAACGATTCCGTTCGTCCTGAGCTTGTCGAAGGAAGCGTGCCAACAGAAGCTTGTTAAATGCAAAAACTTTCAACAATCACAAGTCTAACCTTTTATATAGCTTTCTAATTCTTTAATTAATTGCTGCTGGTAGGCAATCGTTTCTTTTACCAAATCGCCGAGTGACAGCATGCCTATTAAATTTTCGCCATCTACAACGGGCAAATGGCGGATGCGATTATCGATCATCATGCTCATGGTAGATTCGGTTAAATCGTGCGAATTGCCGGTAATCACTTTGGCAGTCATCACCTCGCTAATGTGCGTGGTTTTAGACGAGCGGCCTCGCAAAATCACTTCGCGCGCATAATCGCGCTCTGAAAATATGCCGACCAAATTGCCGTCTTCTATCACCGCCAGCGCACCAATTTTGTATTCGGCCAAAATCACCAAAGCGTCATACACAGGGCGATTGGGCGCAATTGAAATAATTTCTTTATGTTTTTTGTCGTTTAAAACTTGTTGTAATGTTTTCATGATTGTCTCACCTACATTTATCTAAAATCTAAATTCAAAGCCTAACTAAAAATATACACCATATAATAACGATAACAACGTTCAATCAACTAATCGATGAAAAATAATAGCCAAAAAAATATTATCGTTAAAGCCTTTATTGCACTTTTTTTACTCACGCTTATTTGGGGCTATAACTGGATTGTGATGAAACTGGCCATACAATATGCCAGTCCGTTTCAGTTTGCCGCGCTGCGCACGTTTATTGGCGCGCTAATGTTATTTATAGTGTTAGTAATTAGCAAAAGGCCGCTTAAGTTGCAAGAGTTTCCAACTATGCTGGCACTAGGTTTGCTGCAAACATGCGGCTTTACAGGCTTATTAATTTTGGCATTAGTGGTTGGCGGTGCGGGCAAAACGTCTGTGTTATCTTTTACCATGCCATTTTGGGTACTATTATTTGCATGGCCAATGCTGGGCGAAAAAGTGCAAGGTTGGCAATGGTTGGCGGTATTTTTTGCGCTGTTTGGCATTGTGCTAATTTTTGATCCGCTGCACATTAAAGGCGATGGCATAAGCATGTTAATGGCTGTAAGCTCGGGCATTTCATGGGCAATATCGGTTATTGTGTCCAAAAAGTTACACCAGCGCCGGCCAGATTTAGATTTACTCAATATTACCGCTTGGCCAACATTGCTGGGTTCTTTGCCAATTGTGGTGGTTGCGCTGATTTTGCCCGCACCGCCAATTGTATGGTCGCAAACATTTATATTAACCGTCACTTATAGCATATTTTTAAGCGGCAGTTTGGCTTGGGTGCTGTGGATGTATGCGCTGCAACGCTTGCCAGCGGGCATAGCCAGCATGGCAAGTATGTTAATTCCGTTGGTTGCTGTGGCCTGCGCTTGGCTGCAACTGGGCGAGCGGCCGAATCCAATTGAACTAGCAGGCATGTGCTTTATTGCACTTGCATTAGTCATTATCTCTACAATTACCATTCGTAAACATCAACAGGTAGAAGTTGCACAAGGCCAAAAATAGCAGGCCAAAAATAGCTAGATGAGCTTATGATAAAATGCCTTTCTAAACAAATTCTTAAATAATTTCTAAATTTTTATTCAGCAATAAAGGGTGGTTTATGGCAGGTCACAGTAAATGGGCAAACATTCAACATCGCAAAGGCAGGCAAGACGCCAAGCGTGGCAAAATTTTCACTAAAATCATTAAAGAAATTACCGTGGCAGCCCGTATGGGCGGCGGCGATGCTGCCATGAATCCGCGATTAAGAGCAGCAGTTGCTGAAGCAAAAGAAGAAAACATGCCAGCCGACAATATCACCCGCGCCATTAAAAAAGGCACAGGCGAGCTAGAAGGTGTGAACTATGAGGAAATTCGTTACGAAGGTTACGGTATAAACGGCGCGGCGATTATTATTGATTGCTTAACCGACAACAAACAGCGCGCGGTAATGGATGTGCGCCATGCGCTAAGCAAACACGGCGGCAATTTAGGCACCGATGGCAGCGTGGTATTTATGTTTAAACATTGTGGACAATTGATTTTTGAGCCAGGTTTATCTGAGGACAAAGTGATGGAAATTGCTCTAGAAGCGGGCGCAGAAGACATTATTACCGATATTGACGGCAGTATAGAAGTGATTACGCCGCCAAACGATTTT
>JAYTEL010000138.1:0-7728 GCA_043735225.1 Methylotenera sp.
TTAATACTCATCATCACCGCCATGTGCGCACCAGATGAATGCCCAGCTAAAAAAACTTTATTTACATCACCACCATATTGATTAATATGCGTTTTTACCCATTTAGCTACTGTCACTGGGTCTGCCATTAACGCCGGAAACAGTACTTCAGGATAAAGGCGAAAATCGGGAATCACCACAATATAGCCATGACTAACTAACGCTTGTGCTACAAATTTATAATTTGCGCGCTCGCCAGAATCCCAATTGCCGCCATAATAAAAAATAATGACTTTTTTAAGCTTGGTGGGGTCGAGTTTGGTAGATTGATCAGCCGCTTTGGGCAAGTATATATCTAATTTTTGGCGTGCATTAGCCCCATATGCAAGCGCCGAAACCAAGCTGTAGCCATTTTCAGGCACTAGCGAATTGAGCACTTTGATTGGCGTACACGCACTCATCAAACAAGCGATTAACGTGGCTAAATATCGACAGAATTGATGTTGTAAGATTTTCATATCAGAATAATGACGCGAGAGGCGAGTATTAAGTTTCAACATAGGCAAGTTTTAACATAGGTAAGTTTTAACATAGGTAAGTTTCAACTTAAGTAAATTTAAACTTAAGTAAATTTAAACTTAGGTAAGTTTCTACTTTTAGTAAGCGCTATATTTAGTGAGCGCTAAATTGAGCGCTTTAATTCGTTTTATAAATAAGGTTTATGTTTCAAACGCCTCGCACAGTTGGCTAAGCATTTGCCCAAATATTGGCAGCACTTCTTCTTTAGCATGTGGACTGTCATCATCGGTGCCCGCAATCACAAAGCTCACGGTAAGCTTATCTACATTTTCTCTAAACTCGCTCCAATGCTCAACTTCGGCGTCGCCAATTAATTTGAATTTTTCAAATCCACTTTCAATAATATCAATTAATTCACCGTCGGGTAAACCTGCGAACAAGGTTTTAGCGATGATTACTTGGGCAGCAGTCATATCAGGATTAAATCCTTCTTTTGTTAACGGCAGCGTTAAAAATGCAAAAATCAAGGTGCCAAAACATTGGTACACGCTTAACATTTCAGCATTATTTTTGTACTCTTCAGCGGGATCTCGACCCGCCACTTGAATGGCGCGAAAAGTTAAGAAGCTGGCTAAATATTGCGCAGATTCATCTGCTTTTAGTGCGTCTAAATCAATATTGGGCGCACCGCCGTCGTGATATGTTTCGGTTAAACATAATGCGTATAGAAAATTTAAGCGTTTTGTATAATCCATTTTTATCCTAATTTTATCTCAATTTTATATTGGTCATTCTCAATTTGTAATCTTACAATTTTTGTTTTAAATTTGATGTGTTGACGCTTTGAATATTTTTAAAGCTGCATTTGACTAATTTCTGGCAACGCTTCCAATTGCTCGTGCAGAGCCAGCCAGCGCATTTCTGCCGCATCTATTAAATTCGATAATTCGGCTTGGCGCTTTAAACAATCCTGTAGTTCTGCTTTATTTTCAACATCATACAGCGAAGGTTGTTGGGCGCGCGCGTCTAATATAGTTTTCTCAATATTGTATTTTTCAATAGTTTTTTCAAGTGTTTCAGTTTCTTTGATTAGTGGCCTGCGAATAACGATTCTAGCTTGGCGCTCTTGCTTTTGCTGTGCATACAAGTTGCCGGACAATGCCTTAAAAGCAATATTTGGCGCATCTTGCACGCCGTCGCCATTAAGCATGATTTGTTTTTGCTTGGTTTTTTGCAGGTCTAACCAAGCTTTATAATCGTCTAAATCGCCGTCAAATGGCGTCACGCTGCCATCCGCAACCAACACAAAATTATCGCAACTGGCGCGTAACAATGCGCGGTCGTGCGACACCAAAATCACGCCGCCAACGTAGTCTTGCAGCGCTAACGTAAGCGCATGACGCATTTCTAAATCTAAATGGTTAGTCGGCTCATCCAGTAACAACAAATTTGGCCGCGTCCAAATGAGCAGTGCCAATGCCAGCCGCGATTTTTCGCCGCCAGAAAAGTTTTCAATGCTACTTCTGGCCATATCGCCTTTAAAATCAAAGCCGCCAAGATAATTCAAGTGTTCTTGCTCACGCGTTGCGGGGTTATTTAATTCAATATCTTGCCGAATCAAGTGTTGCAGCGGAGATTCGTTTAAGCGTAACTGTTCTAATTGATGCTGTGCAAAATAACCGATGCGCAAATCTTTGCCTTCCACACGCTTGCCATTTAAAGGGCTTAGCTCTGCAGCCAGCAACTTAATCAAGGTTGATTTACCCGCGCCATTTTTACCTAATAAGCCAATACGCTCGCCAGGGCGAATAGTAAGTAACGCCTTGTTTAATATAATTTTATTAGCCTGGTTTAAGTCTATATATCCCGCATCCACATCGTCCACTACCAATAGTGGATCTGGCGCACTAACGGGCGCGCGAAACTCAAAGTTAAATTGCGAATCGACATGTGCGGCAGAAATCATTTCCATGCGCTCTAGCGCTTTAATGCGGCTTTGCGCTTGACGCGCTTTGGTGGCTTGCACGCGAAACCTATCAATGTAACTATGCAAATGCGCAACCTTGCGTTGCTGCTTTTCAAACATGGCTTGTTGCAGCGCTAGCTTTTCGCCGCGTTGGCGCTCAAAATCGCTATAACCGCCGCGATACAGCGTGATGCGCTGTTGCTCGATATGCAAAACATTATTCACCACCGCATCTAAAAAATCGCGGTCATGCGAAATCAGCAAAAGCGTGCCGCGATAGTCGCGCAGCCAACTTTCTAACCAGTAAACAGCATCTAAGTCTAAGTGATTGGTTGGCTCGTCCAGCAATAATAAATCACTGCGACACATGAGCGCGCGGGCTAAATTTAGCCGCACCCGCCATCCACCGCTAAAATCGCTAACAGGCCGCGCCAAATCTGTCTGCGCAAAACCAAGCCCATCTAGCAAGGCTGCCGCGCGCGCTTTGGCACTGTAGCCTTCAATGTCAGTTAGCCGGTGATGCAAATCGGCAATTTTTTCGCCCTCATGATTAAGCTCAGCTTGAATTAAAGCCAACTCAATCTCGCGCAGCTCTGCGTCGCCATCTAAAGTAAATTCTAGTGCTGCTTGACTTAACTCGGTTATCTCTTGCGCCACATGCGCAATCACCCATTGCGGCGGAATATCCAAATCGCCGACTTCTTGATGCAACTCGCCGCGCAGTAGTGCAAAAAAAGAGGACTTTCCCGCGCCGTTAGCGCCTGTTAAACCCACTTTATGGCCTGAGTGCAGCTGAAAAGAAGCAGCCTCCAACAATACTTTTACGCCGCGCACTAAGCTTAAATTTTTAAATTGAATCAATGCTATTCCAAACTTTTCGCATAATGTCAGCTAATTGAGCTAAAGGGCGTTATTCTAAAGTAATTCATGCACATCACTAAATAAGTCTTTACGTTTAATTAACAAAGTATTTATTTACAGTAAAATAATATCTTGGCTTTAACACTTAACAATACACGCTAAAAAATATCTGCTAAACATCACCCCGTTAAAAAAGTAATGACACTTTACAAAAATACAAGCAAAAATATAAGCAAAAATACAAGCAAAATTACAAGCAAAAACATAAGCAAAAATATAAGCCGCTGGCTAAGCTATCTTTTACTGGTTTTAGTGGCATTATTTTTATTGGCTTTGTTGGTGGTGCGCTTTATATTATTTCCTAATATTGATGCTTATAAAAACGACATTGCGGCTTATGCCAGCAAAATCGCCAGTCAAAAAATCACCATTGGTAATATTTATACCAGTTGGGATGGCGTTTCACCGCATATTGCGCTGTTTGATGTAGATTTATATGATGCACAAAACCGCGCCGCACTTAAGTTACCAAATGTTGAGGCAACTTTGTCTTGGTTGAGCCTGCCTTTATTGCGCCTAAAACTAGCTAACTTATCAATCAATAGCCCAGTTTTGACCGCTCGCCGGATGCCTGATGGCCGCGTTTTTTTGGCAGGCATAAATTTAGGCGGCGCCAGTCAACCAGATTTTCCTAATTGGCTGTTAAGCCAATCTCAACTTAATATAAAAAACGCACAAGTGATTTGGAAAGATGAGCTGCGCCGTGCGCCGCCGCTTGCGCTGAATCAAGTTAATTTAATGCTTATTAATCCTACCTTTCAAAGCTTATTTGGGCGTCATACTTTTACCCTAAGCGCGCTACCATCGGTGGGCAGCAGCCAAGCAATTACCGCCAACGGCCATTTTATTGGGCATGATGTGGCAAAACTAAAGCAATGGCAAAGCAGCGTTTCGACCAAGTTTACTAAAGCCGATTTATCCGTGTGGAAACCATGGGTAAATTACACTATTTTAAATCAACCGTTTGACATACAAAGCGGCATTGGAGACGCGACAATTTCATTAGATTTTGCCAACGCTCGCATTGAAAAAACAACCATCAAGGCCAATGTGAGCAATTTATCGCTTGCCAATATAAATGTTGCTACTGGCAAGCCAAACGCGCCTTTTATCGCTAAAGCTTTTTCTGGCGATATTGAATGGAGCGACTTTAAACAAACGCAAACCATTCGCGCTGACAATATTATGCTCACCACTAACACGGGCTTTAGCATTAATAATGGCAACGGTTATTATTCTACTAGGCTTAAAAATGGCAAGCCTTGGTTGCGTAGCGATATTAAGCTAGATGCGCTAAATTTAGCTGCCATTGATCAATTGGCGCCTTATTTGCACTTGCCTGAATTATCTTTATGGTTAAACGAGCTGGCGCCAACGGGGCAGCTGCAAGCACCGCACCTACACTGGGAGGGCGCAGCCAATAAGCCCACCCAATACCAATTTGACACCACGTTTAAACAATTAAGCATCTCTCCTACCAACAAAATACCTGGTTTCAAAAATTTAACGGGCAAATTAAATGCCAATGAAAAAGGCGGACAAGTCAATTTGCAATCGCAAAATGCACTATTAGATTTTAAAAATATTTTACGCTGGCCTGTGCCTGTAGACAAACTCAATGGCGAAATTAATTGGGCAATTAAAGATGGCAAAACTATTGTCATCGCCAAAGATCTGTTTATTACCAGCCCGCATATCACTGGCACCGTTAACGCCAGTTACAACATAAATAATGTCAAAGGTGGCCGTATCGATTTAAACGGCAAATTTAGCAAAGGCAACGCCAAATTTGCGTCTTTTTACTATCCGCGCATTTTGGGCGCACCAACTATTCATTGGCTAGACACCAGTATTCTAGCGGGCCGGGCAGAGGATATTAATGTAACCGTTAAGGGTAATTTAGACGATTTTCCATTTGTAAATAGTAAAAATCAGCTAGACAAGAATATCGGCATTTTTAAAGTAACCGCTAAAATTAGTGATGCTTTGCTAGAGTATGGCACTGGTTGGCCAGCGATTGAAGGCTTGGGTTTGGATTTGCTATTTGAAGGCAAACGCATGGAGCTAAATGCCAATAAAGGCCATATTTATGGCAATAAAATCATCAGTAGCAAAACCGAGATTCCGCAGCTAGACGCCGATTCGCCGATGCTGATTATTAGTAGTGAAGTGGATAGCCCTGCGCCGGACGGCATAAAATTTGTCAATCAAAGCCCGGTTAAATTGGTGACGCAAGGTTTTACCGATGACCTAAAAACGGCCGGAAACGGTAGATTATCTTTGCTACTTAAAATCCCCATGCAGCATTTAGAAAAAGCGCAATATAAAGGCAGTTACAAAATTATTAATGGCACTATTTTTGCCAATCCTAATATCAACTTGCCAGAGTTAGCCAAGCTTAACGGCGCCTTAAATTTTACCGAAAATAGCTTAAGCGCACAAAATATTAGCACTGAGGTAATGGGTACTACTGCGCTTTTTAGCTTAAAAACTGGCGCAGATAAAGCAATAATTATTAACGCAAATGGGCGCATTAGTGATGCTACCATTAAGAAACTTGCCAGTAATCCGCTGACGGAAAGCATGCAAGGCAGCGCGGTTTGGGCAGGTGAAATAAGCATTAGAAAACCCTTGGTGGACGTGAGTGTACGCTCCAACTTGTTGGGCATGACGATTAATTTGCCAGCGCCGTTTAATAAGCCTGCCAGTCAAGAAATTGACTTAAGCTTAGAGAAAAAACAATTAAATGCAGCAAGTGATAACGTGCAAATTAGCTACGGCGACAATATTAATGCGAAAATTATGCGCACCCAACAGGCAGGACAATTGGCGTTTGAGCGCGGCGATATTGGTGTACGAACCGCCGCCATTTTACCGACACAAGCAGGATTATCATTGCATGGCAAATTAGATTACCTAGATGCCGATGATTGGGTGGCGCTATTTAATAAAGCTGCAACTGCCAAATCTAACGCGCCTGTATTAATTAATAAAGCTGAGCTTGCTGTGCAAAAGTTTGATTTATATGGCAGGCGCCTTAATGGTTTAACCGTGCTGGCCGAGACCAATGCCAGCGGCCTTAAAATGATGATTAATAGCCAAGAAATTTCAGGTGACGCCGAATGGCAAAGTGCTGGTAATGGCAAAATTATTGCGCGCTTAAAAAACCTAACAATTGCAAATACCGATGATGCAAACAAAAAAGTTGAGTTAAAATCTGCCCCGAATAAAGACTTTAAAAAACTTGGCCGCGAATATCCTGCATTAGATATATCGGCCGAAAATTTTCAGATTGGTACAAAAAAATTGGGGGCATTAGAGCTAAACGCATTTGAAACAGGAGACGACTGGACCATTCAAAAACTTAAAATCATCAATCCTGATAGCACATTATTAGCAGAAGGCAATTGGCATAATTGGACGCGAAGCCCTAATACAAATTTAAAATTTGTATTAGGCACAAATAATATTGGCAACACGCTAAAAAGATTCGGTCAGCCCGATGTAGTTAAAGGCGGTGATGCTGAGGTGACAGGCCAGCTGCAATGGCCAGGCAGCCCACATGAATTTGATACTGATGGCTTAAGTGGCAATATAAAGTTAGATGCGAGTAAAGGCCAATTTTTAAAAGTAGACCCAAGTGTGGGTCGTTTACTGGGTTTATTGAGCCTGCAAAGCTTGCCAAGACGACTTAGTTTAGATTTTAGAGACCTATTTAGCGATGGCTTTGCGTTTGATAAAATAACTGCAAGCGCTAAAATCGATCAAGGTATTTTGCGTAGTAACGATTTTTTCATGGATGGGCCAGCGGCTGAAGCTAAAATTAAAGGTGAAATTAGCTTAAAAAATAAAACCCAAAATTTAAAAGTAAAAGTGCGGCCGCACATTAGCGATAGCATTTCGTTAGCTGCGTTTGCAGGTGGCCCAATTGCAGGAGTGGCCGCATTTGTTGCGCAAAAACTACTTAAAGACCCTTTTAATAAGATTATTCAAAGCGAATATGTGATTACTGGCACATGGGATAAACCAGTAGAGGTAGAATCTGACAGAAGTGAGGCGCAAAAGCCTAGTAACAAATCGCCTTTGCATCCCTAATAAGTAATCATAAATAAGAAAGATAAAATGCCTATTACCGCGCGAACTAAAACTGCTACTTTTGATAAATCTAGCCTAGAAAAATTAAGTAAAACTGATAAAGCCAGCTCAGGTTTGGTTAAAGTCGCGGGTATTCAAATGGCCTCTAGCCCAAATGTCGCGTCTAACCTGATTGAAGCCGAGCGGCTGATTGCGATTGCTGCTGAGCAAGGCGCAAAAATTGTGGTGCTGCCTGAATATTTTTGCAT
>JAYTEL010000139.1:0-4152 GCA_043735225.1 Methylotenera sp.
GCAATGACGGCCTTACTGAAAGATGCATTTGCGCCCAATTTAGTGCAAACGTTAGAACACACACCTACATTAGTGCATGGCGGTCCCTTTGCTAATATCGCGCACGGTTGTAACTCGGTCATTGCAACCAAAACCGCACTCAAACTGGCCGATTATGTGGTAACTGAGGCGGGATTTGGCGCAGATCTAGGCGCAGAAAAATTTATTGACATAAAATGCCGCGTGGCAAAACTGCAGCCCGATGCGGTGGTGATTGTGGCGACTATTCGCGCACTTAAGTATCATGGCGGCGTGGATATAACGCAATTAAATATCGAGAATATTGAAAAATTATTGTTAGGACTCAGTAATTTAAAAAAACATCTGCATAATTTACATGAGAACTTTGGATTGCCAGTAATCGTGGCAATCAATCATTTTGTGCAGGATACACAAGCCGAGATTGACACATTAAAAAACGCAGTCGAAGCATTAGGTTTTAAAGCGATTTTGTGTAAACATTGGGCGCAAGGCGGCGCTGGTGCAACAGAGCTGGCGCATGAAGTCGTCGCATTAATTGGGCAAAAAAACTTAAGCAACACTTCAACGTTTAAGTTTTTATATAAAGATAACGATTTGCTAATTGAAAAATTAACAACAATCGCCAAAAAACTCTACGGCGCGTCTGATGTAAAATTAAGTCATTTAGCGCAAGCTAAATTGATAGCGCTAGAAAAATTATATACGCATTTGCCCATTTGTATTGCCAAAACGCAATACTCATTCTCTTCCGACCCAAGCCTGCGCGGCGCGCCCGTTGGTCATATACTTGAAGTGACTGATATAAAGCTATCGCGTGGGGCGGGTTTTATTGTGGCCATTTGCGGCAATATTATGACCATGCCTGGCCTGCCAAAACAACCCGCTAGCGCGCGTATTGATGTAAATATTGCTGGCGATATAACAGGATTATCCTAAGCTTTTAATCAGCGTCAATAAACATGCAAACCTTAGCAAAGCCAGGTTTCGCCGAGCAAACCATTCATAAATCTCGTTTTATTGCAGCTGCTAGTTATTGTGAGAGCGAGCGTGAGGTAGGCGCTTTTTTACGCGCACTGGCAGCGAATTATCAACAAGCGCATCATCTGGCATATGCATATAGAATCATAACGTTAGAAAGTATTGCTGCGCGGTTTTATGATGCTGGCGAGCCAAGCGGCACCGCAGGTAAGCCAGTATTGCAAATGCTAGAAGGGCAACAATTTGTTAACGTGGCGGTTGGCGTCATTCGCTATTATGGCGGCATTAATCTTGGCACTGGCGGATTAGCAAGGGCTTACGGCAGTACAGCTAAAATGGCGCTTGCCGCCGCAATTATTGCCCCATTTATAGAAATGCAGCAAATTAGTATTACAGTCACTTATAAACAAATAGACGCATTTACCAGAACTTTGGCTAAACTAAATGGACATTTGTTAGAAAAAACGTTTGATGAAGCCGCGCATTTTGTTGTTAAACTGCCAGCTGCAAATGTGCAAGTATTTTTACAGCAATTTAATAAAACAATTAATTAAGGCAGTTATGCAATTACCCACATTTTTAAAAGCCAACCATTACGATATTGCCGCTTGGATATTGGTAGGTTTTGCAATGTTGTTTGTTTTAATGTTTCATCTGTTGCCAGCCTTATTAGCAGGGTTATTAGTATATGAGCTGATTCATATTTTAACGCCGCACATTGCACGCAAATTGCCTGGCGACCGCGCAAAACTAATTGCTATTGCATTTTTGGTGACGGCAATTGTAGGCTTATTAACCTTGGCTGGCGCTGGGTTACTGGCGTTTTTTAGGTCAGATTCTGGCAGCTTAACGGTTTTGCTTGCCAAAATGGCGCAGATAATTGAGGATTCGCGCAAAATTCTACCTGGCTGGATGCTTTCGTATATACCCGCTGATGCCAACACATTTAGAGACCAAGCGGCAGAATGGCTGCGCACGCATTCGGTTGACATACAAGTTGTGGGTAAAGAGGCGGGGCGCTTAATTGCACACATTATTTTGGGTATGGTTATTGGCGGCATTGTTGCTATGCGTGACGCCGCGCGTGATGATAATTTTCAGCCGTTTGCGCATTCACTAGTGGGCCGCGCAACCTTATTTGGCGATGCATTTAGGCGAGTGGTGTTTGCGCAGGTGCGTATTGCGGCAATTAACGCAACTTTTACCGGAATTTATCTGCTGGTGTTGCTGCCCATTTTAGGTGTTGGTTTGCCGCTGGTTAAAACCATGATTGCGATTACTTTTGTAGTCGGTTTAATTCCTGTTGCGGGCAATTTAATTTCCAACACCATTATTGTCATCGTTAGTTTAAGCCAATCGCTTACTGTGGCAATTGGCTCGCTAATTTACCTTGTAGTGATTCATAAATTTGAATATTTTTTAAATGCACGCATTGTCGGCAACCAAATCCGCGCCAATGCGTGGGAGTTATTAATCGCTATGGTGATGATGGAAGCTGCGTTTGGGCTAGCGGGCATTGTTGCCGCGCCCATTTATTACGCGTATGTAAAAAGTGAGTTACGTGAAAAGGATTTGGTTTGATTTAAATATCGTATAAATACGTTTTAGTTTTTTGCAATTAAGTCACTCATTGAATGCAGCGTCATATTTATAAAAGTTAAATGCAAATTTCATGCAAAACAATATGAAGTGTAGCCAGATATATGACTTGAGTCTCGAATTAATCAAACCAAATTAAAACTGCACTAAATAATTAATCTAAACAGTATTTTACTTTAAAAATACAACCAAAACTGCCAGTAAAACTATCGCTATTAATGCATATATGATCAAATTTTTATTATTGATTTGACTAGCATGAGCTTGTTTAACCTGATTTTCTTGTCGATTTGCTTGTAAATTGACATCCTCCAGCAAGACTGTCTCTGTTACATCTTTAGTCGAGTGCAAAAGATTCAACGCATTTTGAGTCATTTCTGCGCTGAATTTATAAGGGTTAAATGTTTTAAAACCTTGAGATTTAAGCAATTTAGTCATTTCATCTTCAAGCGGAACATGTTTCATGCTCCAGTTTGAAAATGTTAATGTATCAATTGCTTTTCGACTAAATACTTTTAAATCTTTGTGACGTGTATCTTTGAGTAATGTTTCATACAGTTGATCAACCGCTTCTGCCTCACCTTCTAAACATTGAAAAAAACAACCATCACCAAAATACAGCACACCCACTAGGCCATTTTTTTTATTGTTAACGCGAGATTTTAATAATATGCGTGCAACATTTGGCTCAATTATATTGCTAATTTCTGTTGGCGCAAAAGTTGAACGACTAATGTAGATTAGCTGAATTAGATTTGTCATTTTTAAGTTTCTTAGTTTTAAACGTTAAGTTTACAATAATTTGAACGAGTTTTGTTTAAGTGATTCAGGCATTACAAAATTAGCTTGATTCCAACCTTCAATGTCTAGTATTTGCTTCAAGCACTCTTCCATAATTTCATGCGATGCTTCAGCAGCAGCAGCAATAGTTTTGTGTACAAGCGCATTATTTTTACTGTCACTTGCACAGTTTATCTGATAATCATAAAGCTCGCGCAGTTCAAATATTGCCTTACAAACCTGAGCAGGGCAAGCGCATTGATAAATCAGCGCTTGATCGATGACTTTACTAATTTGTTCGGCATTATATCGTTCTTTCATCAGTGTCTCTTTCAGTTGATAAATCGTATGGGCTCAATGCAACGATGTCAATTTTGTCTGCAAACCCTTTAATTGACAAACCTTCAATATCACGGGCAACGTTTTCTTTAAACTTTGCCGACGCAATTAGTTTCTTTGTTGTAATTACTTCACCAGCACTGGCTAAACCACATAAGCGAGCCGCTAAATGCACGGTAGCACCGATCACATCATATTGAAGTCTCTGACCATCACTTTTTGAATCGCCAATAAGCCCGGCAAGAACCAAACCTTCAGCCACGCCAACACCATAAGAACATTTAATATTGTGGCCAGCTTTAGCTAATGCCAGTGCACAGCGTATCGCTAAATACGAGCTACCCATGCCTTTAAATATAGCCATTACGCCGTCCCCAGTATATTTAATCACTTGACCTTCATGCTGTTTAATCAATTTTGCTTGTGCACTAAGTA
>JAYTEL010000140.1:0-5231 GCA_043735225.1 Methylotenera sp.
CGGGGAAATGAACATGAAACTGCAAATAAAAAACGGCCGCCTGATCGACCCGGCCAACAACATCGACAAGCAAACCGACCTGTTCATCGCCGACGGCCGCGTCGTCGCGGTGGGGCAGGCGCCGGACGGATTCGAAGCGGCCGGCACGCTCGACGCCGCCAACTGTATCGTCTGCCCCGGACTGGTCGACCTCGCGGCGCGGCTGCGCGAACCCGGCTACGAATACAAGGCCACGCTGGAATCTGAAATGGCCGCAGCAGCAGCCGGCGGCGTGACCAGCCTGGCTTGCCCGCCCGATACCAACCCAGTGCTAGATGAGCCAGGCTTGGTAGAAATGTTAAAGCACCGCGCTAAGCTAGTTAATTTAGCTCATGTTTATCCGCTTGGCGCGCTAACTCGCCAACTAGAAGGCAAGCTGCTGACCGAAATGCATGCGCTCACCAATGCAGGTTGCGTAGGCTTTAGCCAAGCCAATGCCATGATTACCGATACGCAAGTGATGTGGCGCGCGTTTGAATACGCAGCTACATTTGGCTACACTTTATTTTTGCGGGCTGAGGATTATTATTTAGCAAAAAACGGAGTCGCGCACGACGGCGAAGTTGCTAGCAGGCTCGGCCTAAAAGGCATCCCCGCAGCGGCTGAAGCTTTATCTATCGCTAGCATTTTACGCATCGCGTTTGAAACCAACGCGCGCATTCATTTATGCCGATTATCAACTGCCCAGAGCGTAGATTTGGTGCGTCAAGCTAAACAACAAGGCGTATTAGTCACGGCCGATGTCAGCGCGCAGCACTGTCATTTAACCGATATGGATATTGGCTACTTTAATACCCACGCTAATCTTAAACCGCCGTTACGTTCAACCCGCGATAAGGTTGCGTTGTGTCAGGGCCTTAAAGATGGCACGATTGATGTCATTTGCAGTGATCATACACCAGTGAATGATGACGCAAAATTACTGCCATTTGCCGAAGCCGAAGCAGGTGCGACTGGTTTAGAATTGCTATTGCCGCTAGCGCTTAAGTGGGCAGCAGATAACAAAGCTAGCTTGTTTGACGCCATTGCAAAAATCACCTGTAATCCTGCCAGTATTTTGGGTGTTTTGGGCGGCGATTTAAATTGTCATGCCGACGCTGATATTTGCATTTTTAACCCGCAAACCGAGTGGAAAGTAAACGCTAACCAGCTTGTGAGCAAAGGCAAAAATACGCCATTTTTGGGCACTAATATGGTTGGCAAAGTGCATCATACCTTGCTACATGGACAAATTACCTACGCGTGTTAATTACGTGAGGCCGTTAATTTTTGATATCAACGGATAATTGACATTGGATTTCTACTTGACGTTTACCTAAAAGACGCCGATAGTTAGCGCGTAATAATAAGTTTTAACGAAAATTCACCTAGTTTAGGCTGATTTTTTTTGGTTATTTGTTTGATTGTCATTATTATTGGGGAGTAAAAATGAGTTCACTATTCAGTACTTTTTCATGCTGTTTTTGGTGGTTTTTGCTGGGTGCTTTAGTTGGCTGGTTACTGCATCATTTATTTAGAGGCAAGCTAAACACTCCATCTGTACAGCAAGTTCAAGCGCCAACATCAATACCAGCACCTACAGCTGCACCTATACCAGCACCTATACCAGCACCTAAACCAGCACCTAAAGTTGCAGAGCCTGTTATTTCTGCGCCAATAGTAAAAACAGTAGAACCAGTTAAACCTGCGTCTCCTGCGACTCATGTATCGACAACATCGATGGCAATTGATTTAGCAGCTGCCAAAGCAGCTGGTTTTGTACTTAAAAATGCAAACGACCTCACAGTGGTAGAAGGTATTGGCCCAAAAATTAACGAGTTATTTAATAATGCCGGCATTAAAACTTTTGCACAACTTGCGGGGGCTTCAGTGCCACAAATGCGTAAAATTTTAGATGATGGCGGCCCACGCTTTCGCATTGCCAACCCAAGCACGTGGGCGCAGCAAAGCGCATTAGCGGCTGCGAATAAATGGACTGAACTCAAAAAAATGCAAGATGCCCTTTCTGGTGGCATAAAAAAATAATTTGAAAGGTAAAATGCGATGAATAACAATCTATCCGTGCATCCAAACCAATCCAGTTATGCACTCTGGTCTTGGTTGATTGCACTATTATTAGCTATTGTTTTACTTTGGACGCTATTTAATGGGCGCGGCCCAACTATTGTCTGTTGCGGTTTAACCCAAGCAGCACCAGTTGAGGCAATGCCTGTTGCACCAATAACACCAGCAGCAAGTTTTGGTTTTAATGCAAACTGTAAGGAATATAGCAGCACGGGCGATGCAGCTACGCGCGCGTGGACTGCTAATACTGATGCGTTAAAAACCATGTTATGCGGCGACGGCGATTTGACAGCGGCTGGCGATGGCAAAAACGTGGTGTTAACTGGTGCGGTTGATTCGCAAGCGACTAAATCCAAAATAGGCGATGAAGCAAAAGCTTACTTTGGCGATGGCGTTACAATTGATAACCAAATCACCTTAAAAGCAGCCGACTCAGTGGCAATGACGGCGCCGCCAGTGGCTAAATTATATTTTGCAACGGCTAAAACCAATCAACCTGCAGATAGCGCAACTCAACTAGCGCCGATTGTAGAGTGGCTAAAAGTTAACTCAAACGCAAAAGCCGTTATATCTGGCTTTCATGATTCACGCGGCAGTCAAGCGCGTAATGAGCAGCTTGCTGAAGCTCGCACACAATCAACCTTTGATGCGCTTGTGGCGGCAGGCATTGATGTAGCTAGGATTGAGCAACGCAAACCTGCCGATGTTAATGGCGGTAGCGATTTAAACGAGGCTAGACGGGTAGAGGTTTCTGTAGAATAAGTCATGCAGTCAGTAAAAGATATTTAAAAAGTATGTAAAAAAGCCGATGCTTGCATCGGCTTTTTTATTGCGCAAATATTTTAAAATTTAAATATAAAGTGTTTAAACCATGCCCAAATGATCTAACCCAGATGACAAATCTTTGTTATGCGCGCCTTTGCCATGCAGTTTTACTTTTAAACGCAAATCGTTCACTGAATCGGCATTGCGCAGCGCATCTTCATAACTAATTGTGCCCGACTCATGCAAATCAAACAGGGCTTGATCAAAAGTTTGCATGCCTAATTCTCTCGAGCGGCCGATGATTTCTTTAATTTCATGTACATCGCCTTTAAAAATCAAATCAGAAATTAAAGGCGAGTTAATCATAATTTCAATTGCTGCTGCGCGGCCAATGCCGTCGGCTTTTGGAATCAAGCGCTGCGACACAAAAGCGCGCACATTCAGCGATAAATCCATTAATAATTGATGGCGCCGCTCTTCGGGAAAGAAGTTAATAATGCGGTCTAACGCTTGATTAGTGCTGTTGGCATGTAATGTGGCCATGCACAAATGGCCAGTTTCAGCAAAGGCAACCGCATAATCCATGGTTTCGCGATCGCGAATTTCACCAATTAAAATCACGTCTGGTGCTTGGCGTAGGGTGTTTTTAAGGGCAATGTGCCAACTATCGGTATCGACGCCAATTTCGCGCTGGGTAATAATGCAATTGTGATGCTCGTGCACAAATTCGACAGGGTCTTCAATGGTGATAATATGGCCAAAACTATGTTCGTTGCGGTAGCCCACCATCGCCGCCAACGATGTCGATTTACCAGAACCCGTGCCGCCGACAAAAATCACCAAACCGCGTTTAGTCATGGCAATGTCTTTTAACACTTCTGGCAAACCTAAATCTTCAAACTTGGGAATCTTAGTGGTGATGGTACGAAATACCAAGCCAACAGAGCCGCGCTGAATAAACGCATTAACACGAAATCGCGCCACGCCAGGCATGCCAATTGCAAAGTTACATTCGTTGCTACCATCAAACTCGGCGGTTTGCTTGTCATTCATAATCGCACGTGCAATTTCACGCGCTTGTTGTGGCGATAGCACCTGCTGGCTGATTGGCGTCATTTTGCCGTCAATTTTCATGGCGGGCGGAAAACCCGCCGTGATAAACATATCAGACGCTTTTTTGCCGAGCATTAAGCGCAGTAAATCAAACACAAATTTTTCGGCTTGGCCCTTTTCCATCATAAATCCTGTCTATTGTTTTAAGCGTTTTAAGTTGACTTTATTAGCCGATTATCGAATCTTTATTGGCAGCTTTGCTGCGCGCCTCGGCCGCCGAAATCACATTACGACGCACTAAATCTTGCAAGTTTTGATCGAGCGTTTGCATGCCAATATTTTGGCCCGTTTGAATGGCCGAATACATTTGCGCCACTTTATTTTCGCGGATTAAATTACGAATCGCGGGCGTGCCAATCATAATTTCATGCGCCGCCACTCGGCCTTGTTCGTCTTTGGTTTTGCACAAGGTTTGCGAAATAACTGCGCGAAGCGATTCAGACAACATTGAGCGCACCATTTCTTTTTCGGCGGCGGGGAACACATCGACAATACGGTCCACCGTTTTTGCGGCCGAACTAGTATGTAGCGTACCGAATACCAAATGGCCTGTTTCTGCGGCGCTTAAAGCCAAGCGAATGGTCTCAAGATCGCGCATTTCACCCACCAGAATCACATCAGGGTCTTCACGCAGCGCGCTTCTTAGCGCATTTTGGAAAGACAGCGTATGCGGCCCTACTTCGCGCTGGTTAATCAAACATTTTTTTGATTGATGCACAAACTCAATCGGGTCTTCTACCGTTAAGATATGGCCCATTTCATTTTCATTTACGTAATCGACCATGGCCGCTAATGTTGTCGATTTACCCGAGCCAGTTGGCCCCGTCACCAGCACAATACCGCGCGGCGTGTTGGCAATTTCTTTAAAAATCGGCGGGCAATTCAGCTGCTCTAGCGTTAAAATTTTAGAAGGAATTGTACGAAATACCGCGCCCGAGCCGCGATTGTGGTTAAACGCGTTCACCCTAAAACGCGCTAGATTAGGAATCTCAAACGAGAAATCGCACTCCAGCGTTTCTTCATACACCTTGCGCTGGCCATCATTCATAATGTCGTACACCATGTCGTGCACTTGCGTGTGATCCATGGCTGGCACGTTAATTTTGCGCACATCGCCGTGCACACGAATCATCGGCGGCAGACCTGCTGACAGGTGCAAATCTGATGCTTTATTTTTAACCGAAAAGGCCAGTAAATCTGAAATATCCACGCTGTGCTCCTGCTATAATTAAGCTCTTAATGTATTACTT
>JAYTEL010000141.1:0-18637 GCA_043735225.1 Methylotenera sp.
CACCGCCCACAAACCATCTTTTTCTCGCACATGATTGCTGCCAGTGCCAAAGCTTTCTTCACCGCACAATGTCACTGTACCTGCGTCCATTAAATTACCAAAAAACTTCCAGCCTGTTGGCGTTTCATAGCATGGAATATTCAATTTTTTAGCAACTCTATCAACCGCACCGCTAGTGGGCATACTGCGCGCAACGCCCGCCAAACCTTGTTGGTAGGCGGGTATTAATTTTGCATTAGCCGCGATAATTGCTAAGCTGTCAGACGGCGTAACGAAAAAATGTTTGCCTAAAATCATATTACGATCGCCATCGCCGTCCGATGCAGCGCCAAAATCTGGCGCCTCATTACCATACAAAATTTCAACTAATTCATGCGCATAAGTCAAGTTTGGATCGGGGTGACCACCACCAAATGTTTCACTAACAATGCAATTCATTAAGCAATCTGGCGATGCACCTAGACGAGTGACCAAAATCTCTTGTGCATAAGGCCCGGTCACCGCGTGCATGGCATCAAACGTCAACTTAAAGCCCGATCGCAGCAGCGTTTTAATTGCCGCAAAATCAAACATACTGGCCATTAAATCGGCATAATCAGTTACAGAATTAATTACATCAATGGTGAAGTCGCCAATCTGTGTATTACCGATGGTTTCAATATCCACATCAGCAAGGTCAGCTATTTTATAGGTACTGATGACCTTGCTAATAGCAAAAATCGCTTCGGTAATTTTCTCTGGCGCGGGGCCGCCGTTAGGCGTGTTATATTTAATGCCAAAATCTTCAGTTGGCCCAGCAGGATTATGACTGGCAGACAAGATAATGCCGCCTAAAGTATTATATTTGCGAATAATATGCGATGCAGCTGGGGTAGATAAAATACCGCCTTGGCCGACAATTACGTGCGAAAAACCATTCGCCGCGGCCATTTTAATAATGGTTTGAATAGCGGTTTTATTATAATATCGCCCGTCACCACCCAGCGTTAATGCGGCATTGGGGGCAATTTCAATCGAATCAAAAATACTTTGCACAAAGTTTTCCAGATAATTGGCTTGTTGAAAAACAGTTACTTTTTTACGCAAGCCTGAAGTGCCTGGTTTTTGATCTAAAAATGCTTGCGTTTTAATTGTTTGAACTTGCATATTGAATCCTTAATAATTTTGAAGATTATAGACGAAAAAAAAGCGCAATCTCTGCGCTTTTTACCATGCTCTACAGTTATTTTACTTAACCAAGCGTCTGGCGTAACTCACTGCATATGCGCCTGGCCTTGCTAACAACACAGGGTCGGCCGATGGCTCAATACCATCCACCAAACTCAACGGGTTAAACATGGTGGCTTTTTCAAACTTTACGCCTTGTGCATCCACAGTTTTTAGCGTTAATGTGCCTAGAACCACTTGCTTGCGGTCTTCTGGCCAAACGACAGTAGCATCATTGACGTTGTCATTTTTGTCGGCTAACTGCACCGCAATTTTAAACTGCGCAGGCTTTTTAGCTAATCGCTTGGGCAACTCTTCAGCAAGATAGTTGGGCGCGGCTTTTTTGGCGGCATCTGCACTTAAAAACTGTGTGCCTTTAACAGGTGTAATGCGATAACGCCCATACTGCGCCTCGCCTTTTGCATTGGTAAATTTAAACGCGTTTACCCCAAAAAAACTTTCTGTTGCAAAGCTAATAGGCGCTGGTTTAGGCATTTCTACAAACTTTTTAGCAGCGGGGTGTGTGCCTAAAAACTGCTCAACTGGCGTTGGCTTAGCTGATTCTGGCTTGGTTTCTGCAATGGCGTTCAGTAAGCCTAAAAAATCCACTGGTGTAGATGCTGGAAACCCGTTGGTTGAAATACTGACAATATCTGTCGATGTGTTATCGGGCAACATAAAACGAATCGCGATTCCTTTCGGAAATGCGTTGCCATCTGCGTCTGGTATCGTCGGCACGCCCGTTGCGTCAGAAAAACGTACCGTAACAGGGGTGTTAATAGTTTGCAAATGCACTGCTTTACTTAAGCTAGCGGCCGTTTTGGCTGGTACAAATTCCCCCAATACCACAATGCCTTTGGCGTGATTTGCGCGATAACCTGCATGCGTGCCAAAAAGCTTATTCATGGTATTAACCAATTGCTCAGTCACTGGTTTTGTGGATTCTGCAGCTATTATTGCGCCAGCTTGATTTGCCGCTTCTAGCGCGTAAGCATTAGTAATATTTAAGCTGATAAGTGAAACCGCTAGTAGCCATTTTTTGTTACTTTTGTTCATTATTTTTTCCTTAATATTTAAATTAAACACCGTGTTTTTTAAGCCAATCGCGGGTTAGTAGCCAGCTGTAATCGGCAGCTGTTTTATTGTAGCTTGGTCGATAATCTGCATAAAAGCCATGATTAACATTGGGGAACACCACAATTTCTGAACGACTACCCGATTTCTCAAGCTCGGCTTGCATCTGCTCAATCACCTCTGGCTTAATAAAGCTATCTTGGCTGGCATACAGCCCTAAAATGGGCGCTTTAATTTGACTGCCAATATCAATTGGGTCGTTGACTTTAATGTCAGATTTCATGCCGTTCAATAGACCATAATAAGCCACACCTGTTTTAACCGCTGGGTTATGTGCCGCATACAACCAAACCGTGCGGCCACCCCAGCAAAAACCAACCGTGGCCAGCTTGCTGGTGTTGGCTTTTTTAATGGTTTTAACATAAGCAACCGTTGCATCTAAATCGGCAAATACTTGTGTATCGGGCACTTTTGAGACTACTTTGCTTAATATTTCACCAATATCGGTCATTTTCGAGACATCGCCTTGGCGGCCAAATAACTCTGGCGCAATGGCACAATAACCTAATTTAGCAAAGCGGCGACATACATCTTTAATATGCTCATGCACGCCAAAAATCTCCTGCACAACCAAAATGACAGGTAAATTTTTGCCATTTTTTGGCATTGCGCGATACGCGGGCATATTGCCATCTGCCACTGGCACGCTCACCTCACCTGCAATTAAGCCAGTGTCATCGGTGTTAATGGCTTGGGCCATAATCGGGTTTGAGGCTAACGCGAATCCAATGGCAAGGCTTGACATAATAAATTCACGGCGATTTAACCCGCCCGCTTGATGTGTTTGTGTGCCGTTAAAATCGGCTGCTTTTAAACCATAACTTTGTAAATCCATGCTTGTTCCTTTTATTATTAAATCATGATGTTGCTGCTATCATTATTTGCTTTAAACCATTTGTTAAGCAGTTTACTTATCTAATTTAAGCTGTCACTAAATTATCTAGCGCGCTTACATCAAAATGGGTTAGCTCATTTAAACGGCCAGTTTTGACTTTATTGGCCCATTGTGGGTCGGCCAACAAGGCGCGCCCTACTGCCACCAAATCAAAACTATTATTGCTAATGCCTTGTTCTAGTTGCGTAATATCCACTGCTGCTTTTGAATCTGGGTTTTCTTCACGGGTAAAATGGCCAGTGCGGAACTCTTTTTCTAACCCCACGCTGCCCACTGCAATGACAGGTTTACCGCTTAAACGGCGCGTAAGTGACGCTAAATTTTCGTCGCTACCCGCAAAAGCTGGCGCCCACAATCGCCTTGTGCTCACATGAAAATAATCCACCCCTGCATCGGCAAGCGGTT
This sequence comes from Methylotenera sp., assembly GCA_043735225.1. Taxonomy (GTDB): domain Bacteria; phylum Pseudomonadota; class Gammaproteobacteria; order Burkholderiales; family Methylophilaceae; genus Methylotenera_A. Next base: position 3,641 of record JAYTEL010000141.1, read on the forward strand.
TTACAATGGCGGCTAGCTCAGTTGCGTTACTGGCAATTTTTGCATCGTAATCGTTTAATTTCCACTGCGAGAATCGAAACACCACTGGAAAATGCTGGCTTACTTTCGCCCGCACGGCGGCTACTACTTCAAGTGCAAATCGCAAACGATTTTGTAAATTGCCGCCATAACCATCTTTGCGCTGGTTGCTACCCGCCCACATAAATTGATCAATTAAATAACCATGTGCGCCATGAATTTCTACGCCATCAAAGCCCAGTTGCTCGGCATCTGCCGCCGCTTGCGCGTAGGCTGCAACAGCTTCATTAATGTCTTGTTGCGTCATGGCTTTTACCGTTACTTGATTATCCACTTCCGCCCCCATTGGACCAAAGCCTGGAACGCTTGGGTCTGGCTCCACCCCTAATGCGCGCGCCGCACCCACATGCCAAATTTGTGGCATCATCTTGCCACCAGCGGCGTGCACCGCGTCAATTACTTGCTTCCATCCTGCCAATGCAGCTTCACCATGAAAAGCGGGCACGCCTGCATAACCATTGGCCCCTGGGTGGCCAATATAAGTGCCTTCACTAATAATTAAGCCTACACCACCTTTGGCGCGGCTGGCGTAATAAGCTACAACGGCATCTGTTGGCACACCGCCTGGCGATTGATTGCGCGTCATGGGTGCCATTACAATGCGGTTTTGTAATTGTGTTTGTCCAAATATAACTGGCTCAAACAAGTTGCTGTTAGCTGTTGTTGTCAATTCTAACTCCCTATTAAAATAGACTGGTCGTCTTTAAAAAATTATAAAAATTTATGACAAAAATATTACAGAATGTTAAAAATATTACAGAATATTAAATTACTACAGAATATTAAAATTACTACAGAATACAAAAAATATTACTGAATACTTTGTATATTTAAACGAAAGCTGGTGGCTTGCATAGCGCAATCTAGCGCCTCGCGCGTGTGGTTTACTTTTGTCATTAAAGTAGCGCCAAGCCACATATAATATAGTTCTTTTGCAATCGTTTCTGGCGATTGCGTAAGGTGCAAAGCGTCAGTCACTACACCCTCATTAATACAAGTTTGCAGCAAATCAATCACATTCTGCGTACCTGTTTGTAGCGTTTGGCGCATTGCTTCCGATAAATCGGTGACTTCCCCACTTAATTTGACCACCAAGCATTTATCTTGCGTGGTGTCGCTTAATTGCGTGCTTAACCAATGGCTAAAATAGGCACTTAAGCGCTCGGCATGGCTCAAATTAGCGTCTTGCAAAACTGCTTTAACCGTACCGATATAGTCATTAAAATAATCTTCTAACATCGCCTGACCAAATGCCTCTTTTGAAGCAAAATAATGATAGAAAGATCCTTTTGGCACGTTAGCAGCCATTAAAATTTCGTTTAAGCCAACCGCTGAAAAACCCTTACCTAAAATAATTTTTTTCGCCACGTCAATAATTTGTTGACGGGTATCGATTGCTTTTACAGGTTTTAAAATTGCAGACATAAAATATCATAACACACCAGTAGACCAGTCGTCTATACAGGCGATGGTGTTTAGTTGAAATTACGTTGTTAATTGCCGCTAGATAGAGAATGACAAATAGCGTGCAAATTAAATTTATGGATGCATACCAAAAATACTCGTTAATTTAAGGTAAAATACACTTTGGCGGGTCTCCTCGCATTGTAAAATAGCCAATCTGGTCAGGGGCGGAAGCCAGCAGCCACAACTATTGCGCAAGTGCCGGGGGCAAGGCTCGCCTCCTCCTCCAAAAATCATATTAATAACCCATCTGTTGCGTTGTGATGTATTTGCTCAATCGTGCTTGTTATCCTTAATAACAAAAATAACAAGAAAAAATCGTTGCGATATCAGTGCTCCGTATACCTTGCATCTACACCATTTAATCAATTTTTCGTCAAATGAATTTTTAGTGTTCTTTTGCATTAAAAAACAAGACGAAAATATATTTTTAAGCTAAAGTTGTAACTATGTTTTTTAGAGTAAATAACTAGTGTCATATCTCGTTTTAGCACGTAAATATCGCCCTAAATCTTTTGAAAACTTAGTTGGTCAGCCGCATGTGGTGCGTGCGCTGACTAATGCGCTGACGCAGCAACGCTTGCATCACGCATATTTGTTTACTGGCACGCGCGGCGTGGGCAAAACCACCATCGCGCGCATTTTGGCTAAATCACTTAACTGCGAAACGGGTATTACTGCAACGCCTTGTGGCATTTGTAGCGCTTGTACTGAGATTGATCGCGGCCGTTTTGTGGATATGCTTGAAGTAGATGCTGCCAGCAATACGCAAGTGGATGCCATGCGCGATTTGCTCGATAACGCGCAGTACGCGCCCACCGTTGGGCGTTTTAAAGTGTACATCATTGATGAAGTACACATGCTAAGCAAAAGTGCGTTTAATGCTATGCTTAAAACGCTAGAAGAACCACCCGCGCACGTTAAATTTATTTTGGCGACGACTGACCCGCAAAAAGTGCCCGTAACGGTGCTAAGCCGTTGTTTGCAGTTTAATTTGCGGCAAATGGGCAGCCAAACTATTAATGAGCATTTGCAACATGTTTTAGTGCAAGAAAATATAGTTTATGAAACAGCAGCGCTTAACTTAATCTCCCGCGCCGCTGCAGGTAGTATGCGTGATGCGTTGTCACTAACCGATCAGGCGATTGCTTACGGCAACCAAACGGTAAACGAAGTAGAAGTGCGTAGCATGTTAGGCGCGATCGATCAAAGTTACTTAATCGATATTATTCAATTACTGATAAATAATAACGGCGCAGCCTTAATCGAAAAAGCGTTAGCCATGCAAACGCGCAATATTTCATTTGAAACGGCGCTAAACGATTTAGCCAATATTTTGCACCAAATTGCCATGGCGCAAACTGTGCCCGATTCTCTCGCTAACGACTTGCCGGAGCGCGCCATTTTATTAGATTTGGCCGCGAAATTATCGCCAGAAACCTTGCAGTTATATTATCAAATTGCCCTGCTTGGTCGCCGCGATATTGGCCTTGCGCCCGATGAATACGCAGGTTTTACCATGACATTGTTGCGGATGCTAGCGTTTACGCCAAATGATAAAGGTGCAACTACGACCACTGATAAAGTCGAGGCTACATCAAATATTAAGCAAGCGGTTACGCCAACTGAAATAACAAGTGAAGAAGTAGTTAAGATTGCTGCTGCCAATAATCCGTTAATTAATAGCACAACACCTGCAGAGAAAGCTTTATCTTATCGCAATTCGCAAGCGTTAAGTGATCCAACGATTGCTGAAGAAACAACTTTACATCAAATTGCGGCCACCAATAACGCACCAAGCTTGCAAGTTTTTAATGGCGATTGGCGCAGTTTTGTTGATACTCATTTACAAAAATTAGGTCTAGGCCGCGCCTTGGCGCAAAATTGTGAAATGATTGCATTTGATGAAAATAGTATAAGCTTACGTGTGGATGAAGCCAATAAACATTTGATTAGCGCGACTTATCAAGATAAATTATCTGCTGCCATTAATGCACAACTGGGTAAAAAAATTAAGCTAATTTTTGAAATTGGCAATAGTGAAGCCGCCGCTATTAATACACCCGCCAAGCAAATTGCGGTAGAAAAAGCGACAATTCAATCAAGCGCAGAAGATGCGATTATGAGCGACCCTTTTGTGCAAGATTTAATGCAGCAATTTGGCGCAACGATCATTCCCAATACAACTAAACCGCTTAACTAACGATAAAACGATGATGACAAGGAGAACAGCATGATGAAAGGTGGCATGGGCAATATGATGAAGCAAGCGCAAATGATGCAAGCAAATATGCAAAAAGCGCAGGCTGAGCTAGCCGAAACGCTGGTAGAAGGCTCGGCCAGCAACGGCATGGTGACAATTAGCATGACTTGCAATAATGAAGTAAAAGCAGTGAAAATAAATGATGCGGCGATGGACGACCGCGAAACACTCGAAGATTTAGTGTTAATTGCTCTTAAAGATGCCCGCGCAAAAGCCGAGGCAACCAGCACCGCCCGCATGAGCGGCATGATGCCAGCTGGCTTTAAAATGCCGTTTTAATTCGCTACTTTATTATATTGTGATAAACCCACCTGCTCTAGAAGCATTAATAGATGGCTTGCGCGCCTTACCTGGTGTGGGGCCAAAATCTGCGCTGCGCATGGCGTATTACTTGCTGCAACGCGATCGCAAAGGAGCGGCAAAACTGGGGTCAAGTTTACAAAATGCGCTGCAAGTACTTGGCCATTGCACACTTTGCAACAATTTTGCTGAAACGCCAATTTGCTCTTTATGCGACGTTGAAAGTCATCAATTTGAAAATCGAGATGCGTCGCAATTATGCGTGGTGGAGATGCCAACCGATTTGATGATGATGGAACAAACGCACTCTTTCAAAGGCATGTATTTTGTGTTGATGGGCAGGCTTTCACCGCTTGATGGCATTGGCCCAAAAGAAATTAACTTAGATAAACTCATTAAGCGTGCGCAAAATGGCGTGGTAACTGAGGTGATTTTAGCCACCAATTACACCAGCGAAGGTGAAGCAACTGCGCATTATATTAGCGAGCTTTTAAAAGCGCGTAGTATTGCTGTTAGCCGCATTGCGCGCGGCTTGCCGATGGGCGGCGAGATTGAATATGTGGATAGTGGTACGCTAGCGCAGGCTATTTTAGAGCGTAGAAGTATTTAAAATTTCCATTAATTGGTTTGGCGTTTGTATCATCGCGTCTGCGCCCCACTCAAACGGTTTATCAGTTGCATCAATATAGCCGAACAGCGCCACCACCGTTTTCATGCCAGCCGTTTTACCTGCAATAATATCGCGCTCGGCATCGCCCACATAAATACAATTTTCTGGTTTGACTTTAATTTGTTCGCAAGCCATTAATAAGGTTAAAGGTGATGGCTTAGGTTGCGGTGCATCGTCTCCACATATAACGCACGCGGCGCGACTTTGTAAATTTAAGCCCATGCTTTCAATTAAACCAACGGTAAATCGGCGTGGTTTATTGGTCACAATTCCCCACTTGATGCCCTTATGTTCAATGGCTTGCAATAAATTAGCGATGCCTGGCAGCAATGCTGGGCTACGTGTAAAAACTGTGTCATAAATACTTAAATATTCGTCACGCATTTCAATAAAGTTGACATCTTCTGGGTTAAGGCCAAAACCCAAGCCTACTAGCCCGCGCGACCCATGCGAGGCAAATGGGCGAATTGATTCGTATGGTATGGCTTGTTTGAGGTGGTGTTTTAATTGCAAATTAAGTGCGTAAGCTAAATCAGGCGCAGTATCAACCAGCGTGCCGTCAAGGTCAAAAAGTATGGTAGAAATCAATGTTAATCTTTAGGCAGAATTAGTTGTATGCATCATATAGTTAACTGAAACATCGCTACTAAGCCAATAATGCTTAGTAATTGGGTTGTAACTCATGCCAATTTGGCTTAATAATGATAAGCCAGCGGGGCGCACAAAACTTGCTAATTCTGACGGTTTGATGAATTTTGCATACTCATGTGTGCCGCGTGGCAACATATTTAATACATACTCTGCACCAATCACTGCAAATAAATAGGCTTTGGGATTGCGATTAATGGTCGAGAAAAAAACATGCCCCCCTGGCTTAACCAGTTTGGCGCACGCTGCCACCACGCTGGCTGGGTTTGGCACGTGTTCTAGCATTTCTAGGCAAGTAACCACATCAAAACTGGATGGCTGTTTTTCGGCTAAATCTTCCACTGAAATAAACTGATAATCAACCGCCACGCCGCTCTCTAAACTATGCAATTGCGCCACTTTCAAGGCTTTTTCGCCCAAATCAATGCCTGTGACTACCGCGCCAATTGATGCCATCGATTCACTTAAGATGCCGCCGCCACAACCTACGTCTAATACTGTTTTGCCTTTAAGTGAAACGGCTTTATCAATATAGTTTAAACGAAGCGGATTGATATCGTGTAGTGGCTTAAATTCACTGGTTTTATCCCACCATTTATGTGCTAACTCACTAAATTTATTAAGTTCTGCCTGATCAAAATTATCATGGTCGTTAATACTCATTCTAAAATACTTCCTTTAAGGTGACTTTACGCTTTAGGCTTTAAAAATTGCTACTTTATCTTGCCACTTATTAATAATATCGCTTAATTCTTGCGGCTCGATATTGCTATAGACAGCGTTGCCAGTATTCGGTTTGTGATATTTTAAATTGCCATTCACCCACACATGGCTAACATTTTCGCGCCCCGCCACATACACCAAATGCGAAGCCACATCATAACAAGGCTGCAAATGGATATCGCTCAATTTAATGGCACATAAATCGGCCAATTTGCCAATTTCTACAGAGCCTATTTTTTCGTCCATGCCTAATGCTTTAGCGCCGTTTATAGTCGCCATTCTTAGCGCTTCATGCGCAGAGATTACAGTTGCATCGCCGCTTTGGCCTTTTGCCAGCATCGCGGCAAGTCGCATTTCTGCAAATAAATCAAGCCGGTTATTGCTGGCCGCGCCATCAGTGCCTAAGCCAATATTAATGCCGTGTTTGGCGCACGCTGCAATCGGCGCAATACCCGAAGCCAACTTTAAATTAGAACTTGGACAATGTGCAATATGACAGCCATGCTCGGCCAGCAAATGCATTTCAATGTCATCCAAATGCACGCAATGCGCAAAAGTGGTGTTTGCACTGAGCAAACCTAAATTGGCCAGCCGCGCCAATGGGCGCATGCCATGCGCTTGCTCGCTTTGCATAATTTCGGCCTGAGTTTCGTGCAAATGCGTGTGTATGCCAATATTAATCTGCTCACTTAACATATTAATTTGGGTAAATGTTGCATCGCTTACTGTGTAGGGCGCATGCGGCGCAAAACTAAAACTAATTAAAGGTTCGTGTTTTAATTGATCGCGCGCAATAGTGCCTTTATCAATATAGTCCTCAGCATCGCTGGCATAATTGCTAGAAAATTCAAATACAAGCAAACCTAAATTCGCTCGCAACCCTGCTTGAATGCATGCCTGCGCCGCAGCCTCTGGATAAAAGTACATATCGTTAAAAGTAGTGATGCCGCCCGCCAACATCTCGGCGCATGCTAATAGCGTGCCGTCGCGCACAAATACTGGTGATACTAATTGCGCCTCAGCCGGCCAAATATGCGTTTGCAGCCACGGCATTAAGGGCAAATCATCAGCCAAACCGCGCATTAAAGTCATGCCAGCATGAGTGTGCAGATTAACTAAACCGGGCATTAATACGTGATCGTCTAACTGCAAAACTTCATTTGCTTGATAGCGCCCATTAGCAACAGTGATTGCGCATACATCAATAATGATGCCATTTTTAATGACAATAGCTTGATGCTCTAACAAACTATTATGCGGCACAATTGGGATTACCCAGCGGCTTTGTATAATAAGATCTACGATATTCTCATCCATATTTTCAACTATATCCATAGCAATATTCACAACAATATTTATTATTCAATTATAACGATTAAACGCAATTACATTATTAGCAAGTAATAAAAAACCCCGCATTGCGGGGTTTTTTATTCAAACAAAACTTAAAAAGTGACTTGCGACTAAATGTTAGTTACAACCCATTTCTTTTTTGCCTTCACCTTGAATCGTTACGCGACGATTTGGTGCTAAGCATGAAATTAGTTTTTTAGTTTTCTTAGTGCCTTCACATTGAGCAACTGGCTCTGTCTCGCCTTTGCCAGATGATGTGATAGTTGAGCGGTCAACGCCTTGCGCAACCAAGTAATCAGACACTTGTTTAGCACGACGCTCTGACAATTTTTGGTTATAGCTATCTGAACCAAGACGATCAGTATGACCTGTAACAATTACCGCTTTTACTTCTGGGTTTGCTTTAATTTTTGCAGCAGCCTCATCTAAAGCAGCTTTACCTTCTTTTTGTAAATTGGCTTTATCAAACGCGAACAATTTTTCAGCGCCAATGGTAATAGTATCCATTGTTGGTACGCATTTAGCAGCTGGTGCTGGCTCTGCCATTGGTGCTGGTGCAGGTTCTGGGGCAGGCGCTGGCTCAGCGATTGGCATAGGAGCTGGTTCAGGTACAACAGCGGCAACTACAGGTGCTGGCGCGCCAAAACGGAAAACGCCGCCAATATTTAATAATGTACTAGCAACAGTGTTTGATTCATCAGCCGCGCCTAATGCAGTGCGACCTAACGGTGCACGGCTCCATTGCTCACGTAAATCAGCTTGTAAGCCAAAGTTATCGTTAAACAAATATTGCGCGCCTAAACCAACGTTGCCAAGCCAAGATGTTTTGCTGGTACGTCCTGCAACGCCAACGTAGTCATAACCTAATTTATTGCGCGCAGCGCCAACGCCAGCTAGCAAAAATGGACGGAAATTGCTACGGCTAAACATGTACAAAGCATCTAAGCCAAGTGTTGTTTGTTTATAGTTGCCACTTGCACCAGCAATACCAGTATCTTCAGATGCGCGGTTATAACCTAAACCACCTTGAAAATCCCAGCTTGGGCTTAATTCTTTACCAAGTTTAATACCAACGCCATAACCATGGTTAGCTTTTAAATCGCCATCAGTATTCATGTAGTTAACGCTAGGTACAAGATACCAAGCATCACGGAACATATCTTCGGCAGATGCCGCAAACGCTGGTAAGCTAAGTGAAGCCGCAACTGCTAGGCTAATTAATTTTTTATTCATGTAAAAACTCCTCTGTTAATAATCATCAATCAAACAATAAATCAAAAATTCAATTACAACTATACTGAAACTACTTTAACTATGCAACGCTAGTGGTATGATTTTTTTCATTTTGGTGCTGTAGTTGTTGTGTGTATGCAACAATTTTTTCACTTCGTCAATTTTTGTGGCATTTAAATTACTGATACGTTTTAAATTATTGCACACGCCACCTCTAAAACCCATGTATGTAGCGTTAAGCGCTAACAGCGTGTCTATATGTTGAGCCTGTAATGATCCTGCCAAGCCCGACTTTAAACCATGCTGATGACAAAAATGAGTAAATAACGCCAAATCTTCTATTGTTTTTGTTTGCAGTAAATTTTTATGTTTGTTTTTTGTATCTAACATTGCGCCGTAAAAACCTGCCTGCTTTAAAGTCGGTAACAAAGTTAAATCAACCCGCTCATCGGCAAAAAATACTGCCACTATTTTTACGCCAGCATTGGATAATTTACGCATTTCTACAAAAAAAATTTCATCATTAAAAAGTACTGAAACCGCAATTTTAATAATTACTTGACCCATTGTTGCGCGCTGTTCTATTGCCGCTATTAAAGTATCTAAATTTTCATGATTTTCGCCTACAGTCGCGCTAAAAATTAGGCCAGAATTTTGCCCAGAAATTTGTTTACTTGTCTCATGTTTCATTACGGCAAATATTGCAAGGCTTGTTGGCATATCTAAAGCACCCAACGCGCCCACGCTAGGGTCTTTTAAATCAATAATATCTGCGCCGCAAGCCAATGCCAGCAACGCTTCTTCCACGTTTTTTACACTAATTAATAATTGCGTCATGTTTAACTTTTGTCTTATTTTTTCATTCAATTATTGGCATAAAAATGCTCAATTTTTTCAGTCAGCCAAGCCCAAGCTTCTAACTCACGCTTGCCCGCCGTTTTATCAATGGCAATTTGCAAGTAGGCGCGTTCATTCATTACTTTTTCTTTTGACAAAAGGTGCAAGCGGCTGACTAAAATTGAAAGCTCAACCACCGCAGCTTGCGCGCGGTTAAAGCCTTTAAAAGCATAATTATTTTCGGTTTTAACTACTTTCATTATTAACTGTGGACGCTCTAAATCGTCGCGCACTTCAATCATCTCTAATAGCGTGAACGCTAAGCAATCGGCAATTCTATAACCAACATGTTGGCTGTGCTGATTATTAATAACTGGTAGCAGCGGCCAGCTGTTATGGCCGGTTAATGCGCCTGCAAAAACCCGCACATCATCGGTCATATTCATTACTGCAAAATGATTCGCTAAAATATTATCAAGCGTGGTCGATGGTTTATATGGCGCAATAATGACGTTGTCAGCCTCGTAACGCACGCCAAATGGCGTTACGTGCGGCGTTTGATTGGCATCTGTAGTGATGATGATTGTTTCAAAAATCATCATTTTTATTCTTTACGTTTAAGCAATTGTTTGTTTTGCTTTTCTTTTAAAGATGCCTCACGGTGACTTTTTCTGTCATCAATATTTGTATCAACGCTTGTAACACCCCAATTAAGCGCCTCATCTTGCACGTAACGTTTTTTAAGTTGCCAGGCAATTTGCGCGCGCGCCAGCTCTACACCCAAATAAAACGCGTGCGATGCATCGTTTTCTACTTTCAAATATTTATAAAATGCAAACGGGTCAATCGCTTCAAATAAACCATCACGATTGCATACAAACACGCCATCACTACTCACCATGATGCGAAAGCTGGGGTCTTTAATTTGTGCGGCAAGCTCACTAATTTCTTGTTTTGTATATGAAAATGGCTTTCTATCATGTAAGCCCAGCAAGCCATTAGAATAGCCGCGCGGCAATCGGTCATCTTGCTTGGCGCGATAATTCACGCGTCGTGCAATATCAGCCTCTGCTATTGCATTTACCCCGTGTGCGCTTACGCTGGTGGCTAAAACGGCGTTGATATTGAGCTCTGAAATTATGCCAAATAAAATCGCGTTAATGCCTGTGGTATCAGCATCGGTCAACTCGGTTAAGTTACCAACGCCCATTAAAATATTAATTTGCGGGTATTTTTTGCGCAATTTGCTGTAACGCACAATCGACTGCGTTAACCCAAAATGAATCGGATCCAAAATAGCATCGGCATAAAATGGCTTGCCTTTTTTAAGGCAAATTTCGATGGCGCGATAAAGCGACGCCAAGTTGCCTGGCTTAGCAGGCACTAGCACTGGCGCGGCTTCCACGGCATCAGCAATCCACAGCGTTTTTTCGGTTAAGCTTAATAAATAATCTGCGCCAGACTTACCTGCCAGCAGTAACTCGTCAGTATTCATGCTATCAACACTGACTTTAAAACCAGCTTGTTTAAGCGTTTTAATGCTGTCTGCCAAATGCAAAAATGGCTTGCCAGGCAGGCAACCCAAATCAATTACATTCGCGCCCTGCGCCGCAAATTTGTTGGCTTTTACCACAATTTCATCCACCGTCAAATCAGGCGCATCAACAATTTCAGCAAAAATTTGGCAACTGTAATTGCTTAAATCGGGCGTTATGCCAATTTGACCAAAATACTGCGGTAAATCTTTTAAATCTTCAGGCCCGCGCTCCACAGGAATGCCATATTGGCGATGCAATTGGCTTAAATCACCTTGGCAAAGGCCAGGTAAAATCATTTTATTGGCATCGCCAGCACTTTTTAAGCGGCGCGCAATCATTGCTGGCGTCATTAGCGCTGCAACAGAAACGCCTATTTGCTCGACGCGATATTTAAAAGCAGGTGTTTTAGGATTAGCTTGCACCTCTTGTAAGACTTTATGCAGGCTTTTTTCAGCCAATTTACCTGTCACAAAAAGCAGATTATCTGAAATATTTGCTTTTACCATTTTTAAGCATCTTTATGATGAAGCACTGCAAGCCGCATTAATACTACCTGCTGGAGCAGCTCGATACTATCGACAACTTGCGTATGTTCAAAAGCCGCTAATTTTTGCACGTTATCCAAATCAATTTGTCGCGGAAAAACTTGTACCATATTTTCGCGTGGCGCTTCTGATTCAATCGCATTTTCACCCGCGGCTGGAATGGTGTCACACGCAAAAATAATGCTCGGCACGCGCGTTTTACCAGCTTGCGCATATAAATTGGTGACGAGCGAATCAGAAAATCCATACGCCATTTTTGCAACCGTGTTTGATGTAGCGGGCGCAATCACTAGCGTGTGATATTTGCCTGCATAAAACCCTTCCACAGGCACGCTGCTGGCGGTTTTATCTTGGTAAACCTTGTGCCCAGATGCATCTAATTGCGCCTGAAAACCGTATTGCTTAATAATTTCTGCCGCGGCTTTACTTAAAAAAATATCGACGTTTTTTAGAGATTGCAAAACAGATAGCGACTCTCGCAAATAATGCCCAGAACCAGTAATTGCCCAAGCGAGCCGTTGATTATGTTTGGCTTGCATTTTTTATTAACCGCCGATAAACGCAGATAAAAGCAGAAAAATCACATAATTTAAGTTTTTAAGCATCAAAATTAAGTGCTTAGCATTTGCTAATGAAAAATTTACACAATATTAAATCAATACAAATTAATCCGTTTTTATCGGCGTTCATCAGCGTTTATCGGCGGCTAAAATTAAGCGAATGGATGCTCAATCACAATCGTTTCATCTCTTTCTGGGCCAGTCGAAACAATGGCAATCGGCACGCCGCATAAGGCTTCTAAGCGTTTTAGGTAATTTTGTGCGGCTTTTGGTAAGCCATCCCATGTTTTGACGCCAAAGGTGTTATCAGTCCAGCCCGGAACGGTTTCATAGATAGGTTTGCAAGCTGCCACATCATCTGCGCCAACTGGTAGCAACTCAATCCTGTTGCCATCCAGCTCGTAGCCGATGCAAATTTTGAGTTCTTTAATGCCGTCTAATACGTCTAGCTTGGTGATACACAAGCCTGTTAAGCCGTTAATCATGGCAGAGCGGCGAAGTGCAGCAGCGTCGAACCAACCACAGCGGCGTTTGCGTTTGGTCACGGTGCCGATTTCTTGGCCTTTTACTGACATTTGTGTGCCTGGTGCGCCGGTTGTATCAATATCTAACTCACTTGGAAATGGCCCGCCGCCCACGCGCGTGGTATAAGCTTTGGTGATGCCCAGTACATAATGCAACATATTGGCGCCAACGCCCGTGCCTGCTGAGGCTTGGCCTGCAATGCAGTTGCTAGAGGTAACGTAAGGATACGTGCCGTGATCGATATCCAGCAGCGTACCTTGTGCGCCTTCAAAAAGTAAGTTTTCGCCGCGCGCATTGGCTGCGTATAAATCGGCAGAAATATCCGAAATCATGGGTTTAAGCGCGATCGCGTGTTGCATACTTGCATCATATTGTTGATTAAAATCAACGGCTTGCGCGCCTAAATAATTGGTAAGAACAAAGTTATGATAATCCATTACTTCACGCAATTTTTCGGCAAATCTTTCAGGGTAAAATAAATCGTAAACGCGTAAAGCTCGGCGCGCAACTTTATCTTCGTAAGTTGGGCCAATGCCTTTACCAGTTGTACCGATTTTTTTATCCAAGCTACGTTTGGCTTCACGCGCCACATCTACCGCCACATGATGTCTTAATATTAATGGGCAACCTGGACTGACTTTGAGGCGGTTTTTAACTGCTAACCCATTTATTCCATCGTCGCCTTTTTCTAGCGCGGCGATTTCACCCAGCAAATGGCCAGCATCTAACACCACGCCGTTGCCGATGTAGCAATTAATGCCTGCGCGAACGATGCCTGATGGCACTAAATTAAGCTTATACACGCGCTGCGCTGCGCCCTGCCCCACAACCAACGTGTGGCCTGCGTTGTGCCCGCCTTGAAAGCGCACCACGCCTTGCGCATGGTCGGTTAGCCAATCGACGATTTTGCCTTTGCCTTCATCGCCCCATTGGGTGCCGATAACGACGACATTTTTTGCTAAATTTTTACTTGTCACAACTTTTACCATAAGTGATTGCTTTTAAATGATTATTTATTTTTAGATCAGAAATTATAAATTCAAATTCTAGATTTTAATTGTAGTTTCAAATTGTAGTCTTAAAGTGTAGTCTTAAAGTGTAGTCTTAAAATGTAGTCTTAAAGTGTAGTCTTAAAGTGTAGTTTTAAAATGTAGTTATATATTTAAGACTGAAAATTTTCGACAAGCCATTTGCCATCGCGCAGTACCAATTGGCTGTCGCAATTAAGTTCTTTGGCATTAGATGTCGTATTGGGCAGCGCTTGTATCACCACCAATCCTTCATTGCGCAAAGCCTCAATTTCGCTCAATAAATCTTTATTGCAACCTGCAGGCGCTAAAATTGCCTTGGGTAAAATTGCTGGCGTAAGTGCAGTGACCACGCCGCGTAAATCAATGCTAAAACCTGTGGCGGGTCGCGCACGACCAAATGCTTCGCCAACTTCGTCATAGCGTCCGCCAAGCGCCAACGGCCCTGCGTAGCCTTGCGCGTAAGCTGCGAACACCATGCCGCTGTGATAATGATAACCACGCAACTCGCTTAAATCAAAACCTACTTGCACGTTTAAATCACTTAAATTGGCTGCAATCGCTCGTAAATCAGCCACTGCCTTTGCAATGGCAGGCAATTTTGGAAGAACGCTTTCGGCTTTGTCCAATATCGTAGCGCTGCCATTAAGGTCGGTAAGCGCTATTAATGCATGTTGAATCGTTGCGTCTAAATCACTCGCCAAATAGGCAACGGCAGATTTATCTTTACTTTGCAGCGCGGCATATAATTCTTGCTCTAAAGCAGGCTGAATACTGGCGGATTGAATCAAACTTTCAAAAATCGCGACATGGCTAAAATCGATATGCATGTTACTCAACCCCATAACTTGCAAGGCTTTTATCATTAAACGTTGAATTTCAATATCGCTTTCAATACCGGCATGGCCAAATAGCTCAGCGCCTAACTGCAACGGCTCGCGCGTACGCGCAAGGCCGTCTGGCTTGGTACGCAGCACGGTGCCTGCATAACAAAGCCGTGAAACGCCTTGTTGATTGAGCATGTGCGCATCTATGCGCGCGGCTTGCGGCGTAATATCAGCGCGCACACCCATCAGGCGGCCAGTCAATTGATCGACCACTTTAAAGGTGGCTAGATCAAGATCATGCCCTGTACCAGTAATGAGAGATTCCAAATATTCTAACATCGGCGGAATCACGTATTGATAGCCGTGTACTTTGAATAAATCTAACAATTGGCGACGCAATGACTC
>JAYTEL010000142.1:0-2278 GCA_043735225.1 Methylotenera sp.
TGCTATTAAATCGCTAAGCAGCGGTTATCAAGTGGCCGATGCAACAACTGGCACAAAAATGAAAGATGGTAAATGTGGTACAGGCAAATGCGGCGCGCACAAAAAAGCTGCAGAAAAAGCCAAAATGGAAAAAGAAGCTGCAGAAAAAAGTGCTGAAGGCTCTTGCAGTGCAGATAAAATGAAAGATGGCAATTGCAGCGCAAATATGAAAAAAGATGCGATGGAAGACAAAACTGCAGACAAAGCAAAAGAAGGTAGCTGCCACGCCGATATGAAAGATAAAGAAGGCTCTTACCATCACGACAAAAAATAATTTGTCACAAAAAACGTACCAGAACAGCGCTTTATGCGCTGTTTTGTTTTAAAAAGGTAAAAATTAATGGCTTTAATAGCTGATATAAAAGGTGTTGGTTTAGGCTTAAAGCGCGAGCTAATCCCGCAAATTCAACGTCTTTTTAACGATTCATCCATCAGTAATATTAATTTTGTCGAAATTGCACCCGAAAATTGGATTGGCGCGGGCGGCAAAGCAGCGGCCGATTTGGCTTGGTTTGTAGAACGCTACCCGATTGCCTGCCACGGTTTGTGCTTATCGCTAGGTGGGCCAGATGCGCTAAACACGGGCTTTTTAAAGCAAGTAAAACAGTTTCTAGCAACAAATAAAATTCCACTTTACACCGAGCATTTAAGTTATTGCAGCGATATTCAGCACGGTCAAGCAGGCTATTTATATGATTTATTGCCGATTCCATTTACCGAAGAAGCGGTTAAATACGTCGCCGCACGCATTCGCCAAACCCAAGATATTTTAGGCCAACGCATCGCGGTTGAGAACACCTCGTTTTATGTTGCGGCGCCCATCTCCACGATGGATGAAATTACGTTTTTAAACGCGGTGTTGACCGAGGCTGATTGTTTGCTGCATTTAGACATCAACAATATTTACGTCAATAGCGTTAATTTTGGCTTTGAAGCTAGTGAGTTTTTGCGGAAAATTCCGCGCCAGCGCATTGTTTACAGTCACATTGCAGGGCATTTGCAAGTTGACGAAGATGTCTTGGTTGATACACATGGCGAAAATATTACTGATCCAGTTTGGGCGTTACTAGACGAGGCATACACACTATTTGGCATCTTTCCTACGCTATTAGAGCGCGATGCCAACATTCCACCGCTGCCTGAATTAATGCAAGAAGTGAATAAAATTGCGGCTTATCAAGCACGCGTAAAAGATCTCGCGCATGCTTGATTTTCAACGCTACCAAATCGCTTTCACCGCGCATATTCGCAACCCGAGTGCTAATAAAAAGCCTGCCCACGTGAACATTGCGCGAATGGACATTTACCGCGAAATTGTTTTTAATAATATTTTTAGCTCGGTTTCAGCGTGCTTCCCCGTGGGCAAAAGCATTCTAGGCGCACGCGCATGGCGTAAATTAGTGCGTGCATTTTTTGCAAACCATCAAGCAACCACGCCAATTTTTAGAGAAATCCCGCAGCAATTTTTGCAGTTTATAGAGTCTAGAGTTGATTTACCCATTTATTTTCAATCACTTGCACATTACGAGTGGGTGGAACTAGCAGTTGCCTCGCAACAAATTACGCCTGTAAAATTAAGCAAAAAAATTGATTTGTTAAACGAAAAACCGATATTAGCCCCCGCGCACATGCTGCTAAGCTACGACTACGCCGTGCAGTCTATTTCTAAACGTCAGCTGCCAAAAGGCACAGAACAAACATATTTATTGGTGTTTAGAAACGCTGAAAACAAGGTTAAATTTATTGAGTTAAACCCCATTACTTTTCAGTTGCTCAATTTAATTCAAACCAAAGAATTAACAGGAAAACAAGCATTGACAAAGCTTGCAGAAGAAATCGCGCACCCCAATGTTGGTGCAATGATTACATTTGGCGCAGAAATTTTAACGGATTTGGTTAATCAACAAGCAATTATTGGCAGCACATCACCTCAACTTCGGCAATAAGCACATCCGCAAAATCAAACGCCACTACATTAGTCTAGGGAATCGATTATTAATTATGGGATATTTTTACTGATATGGCAGGCGTTTAATTAAACTCAAAGATGAATGCGCTGCAAGCATCTTTAAGACTAGGTAGCACGCTAACACCGCATGGATACTAGCTCTCAGAGTATCAGTTATCAGCAATACTCACACATAACGATTTTACCCTACGCAAACTTTCCACACACTTGCTATACTGTACTGTATAGTAAGTCATCAACATCACTGGCGATGATTGAGTCTATTTTAAT
>JAYTEL010000143.1:0-1861 GCA_043735225.1 Methylotenera sp.
TTAATTTTATGTTTTTAATAAAAGCTAGGCTCATTTTGTATGAAGCTTTAACATTGCACTTTCAAATTCGCCTTGCAACATCATTGCTACCACGCCACAAGCCGCATGGATACTGGCTTGCAGAGCATCATTTTCTGCTCGTGTAGGTGCTTTAAGCACGTAATCAATCACTGCATTCCTGTCACCTGGGTGATCAATGCCCAAACGCAAGCGCCAATAATCGGCGGTGCCAAGCGCTGCATGAATGTCGCGCAAGCCATTGTGGCCACCATGACCGCCGCCAAACTTTAGCTTTACGCTGCCTGCGGGTAAATCTAGCTCATCGTGAATTACTAAAATTTCACTTGGCAATATTTTGTAATAATTAGCCAACGCTGTAACCGCTTTGCCGCTGGCATTCATAAAAGTGGTGGGCTTTAGTAAATAACAGTCTTGATTAAGCTTGCCGATATTAAGCTTAGCGACATTAAGTTTTTCTACATTAAGTTTGCCCGCAATGCCAAACATTTTGGCATCCAGCGCCAGTTTGCTGCTATTTTGCGCGGCCAATACATCAATAAACCAATAGCCCGCATTGTGCCGCGTGGCCGCATATTTATCGCCTGGGTTGCCAAGGCCTACAAAAAGTTTAATGCCCATTTTAATGGTTTAAAATAAAAAACGCGCACTTAACATTAAGTACGCGTTTCAAATTTGCGTTAATACTTATTCAGCTGCTTTTTCTGCTGCAGATGAAGCCGCTGCATCTGCAGCAACGGTTGCGTCTGCCGCTTCATCTGAAGATACCCCGCCACGCGTTTTAGCAATGGCCGCAACGGCTGCATCGTTATCGTGTGCCAATGCCACAAATTCAACCCCTTTAGGTAGTGTAATTTGTGATAAATGTACCGATTGGCCGATTTCTAGCGCAGCCAAATCAACTTCAATAAATTCGGGTAAATCTTTAGGCAAGCAGCTTACTTCAGCCTCAGTTAAAATATGCGCCACAATGCCGCCACCAATTTTAACGCCTGGCGCAGTGTCTTCATGCATAAAGTGGAATGGCACTTTAACGTGAATTTTTTCGTTGGCAGAAACACGTTGAAAATCAATGTGTTGAATTGTATTGCGCACTGGGTGCATTTGATAATCGCGCAGCAAAACGCTTTCTTTTTTGCCATCTAAAATCAAATCTAAAATGGATGCATGAAACGCTTCATGGCGGAACTGTAAAAACAATTCTTTATGATTCAATTCTAATTTAACGGCATCTTTGCCGCCACCATAAACCACACCTGGCACATTGCCAGCGCGACGTGCACGGCGGCTCGCACCCGTACCTTTAACGTCACGTTTGACTGCACTAATTGAAATACTCATTTTAAAACTCCTGAAATTTACTGCGGGCTGTTGAAAGCCTTGCTACACAAAAACTGTTTTCCGCGACCAGAAAACAGACTAAAAATTTTATTACTAATCATCTACTTAAGAATTAGTGTTAATCCATAAATAAAGAAGAAACAGATTCTTCTTGGCTAATGCGTTTAATCGTTTCGGCCAACAAACCGCCAACGCTTAATTGGCGAATTTTTTTGCAAGCGGCCGTGGCAGCGTTTAGCGGGATGGTATTGGTTACTACCAGTTCATCTAAAGCCGAGTTTGCAATACGCTCTGCCGCGTTGCCCGACAAAATTGGGTGCGTGGCATAAGCCAACACTTTTTTTGCGCCTTGCGCTTTTAGCGCAGCGGCGGCCTCGCACAGTGTATTAGCCGTGTCCACCATGTCATCCATAATCACGCAATTGCGGCCAGCCACTTCACCAATAATATTCATTACTTTTGCCACATTGGCTTTTGGGCGACGTTTGTCAATAATGGCTAA
>JAYTEL010000144.1:0-12698 GCA_043735225.1 Methylotenera sp.
AACAAAAAAACCTTTGTTGAAAAAATCGCAGAGTTAGTTAACGAGAAAAAAATCGAAGGCATTTCTGATTTGCGCGACGAATCAGATAAATCGGGCATGCGCGTGGTAATAGAGCTTAAACGCGGCGAAATCGGCGAAGTTGTGCTTAATAATTTGTATAAACAAACGCAGCTGCAAGATACGTTTGGCATGAATATGGTGGCCTTGTTAGACGGTCAGCCACGGTTGTTAAACCTGAAACAAATGCTGGAAGCATTTCTAAGACATCGCCGCGAAGTTGTTACGCGCCGTACCGTGTTTGAGCTTAAAAAAGCCCGCGCGCGCGGTCATGTACTTGAAGGTTTAGCGGTTGCGCTGGCCAATGTGGATGAAATGATTGCGCTAATTAAAGCCGCGCCCACGCCGCCAGAAGCCAAAGTTGATTTAATGGCACGTGTGTGGAAATCTGGCGTGGTGGAAGAAATGCTCAAACGCGCCGCTATGAAAGCGTCGCGACCAGAGGGCTTGAGCGTGGATTTTGGCTTAACGCCAAACGGCTACAAATTAAGCGATGTGCAAGCGCAAGAGATTTTGCAAATGCGCTTACAACGCCTAACTGGCTTAGAGCAAGATAAAATTGTTAGCGAATATAAAGAAGTGATGGATATTATTGCCGATTTATTGGATATTTTGGCTAATTCAACGCGCGTGACGTCCATTATTAGCGATGAGCTCACCGAAATTCGCAAGCAATTTGGCGATAAACGCCGTAGTGAAATTATCGAAAACGCGCAAGATTTAAACTTAGAAGATTTAATTACGCCGCAAGATGTAGTCGTCACGCTATCGCACACGGGTTATGTGAAATCACAGCCGCTGGATGAATATCGCGCCCAGCGCCGCGGTGGACGTGGTAAAACTGCCGCGCCAACCAAAGAAGATGACTTTATCGACTAAATGTTTGTGGCCAATACGCACGACTATATTTTGTGCTTTTCTAGTCGTGGCCGCGTGTATTGGCTTAAAGTATACGAAGTGCCACAAGGCAGTAGAATCGGGCGCGGCAAGCCGATTGTTAACTTATTTCCGCTAGAAGAAGGTGAAAAAATCAACGCGATTTTGGCGGTTAAAGAGTTTGATGAAAATCACTTTATTTTTATGGCAACTGCGCAAGGCACTGTGAAAAAAACTGCCTTAACCGAATTTGCCAATCCGCGTAAATCGGGCATTATTGCCATTAATTTAGATGATGATGATTATTTAATTGGCGCAGAAGTAACCAATGGCGCCAATGACATTGTTTTAGTTTCTAATGGCGGCAAAGCGGTGTGGTTTACCGAAAATGACGTGCGTCCCATGGGCCGTGCCACACGCGGTGTACGCGGCATGAAGCTGGCCGCGAAACAACAAGTGCTATCTTTATTGATTGCCGATAATGACCAACAGACCGTACTGGTGGCTACTGAAAACGGCTACGGTAAACGCACGGTATTGGCTGATTTCCGTCATTCTGGGCGTGGTACGCAAGGCGTAAAGGCCATCGCAGTTTCGGAGCGTAATGGTTTGGTGGTAGCAGCAAAACTCGTGAATGAAGAAGATGAAATTATGTTAATTACCACAGGCGGCGTGTTAATTCGAACCCGCGTCAAAGAGATTCGCGAATTAGGCCGCGCCACGCAAGGCGTCACGCTGATTAACTTGGGTGAGGGCGAAAAATTGTCTGGTTTGGAAAAAATTGTTGAAACAGATGATGACTTGCCACCTGAGGCGTAAACAAGTCACAACATGAAGCAAATTTACAACTTTTCAGCTGGTCCTGCGGTGTTGCCAACGCCAGTGCTAGCGCGTGCGCAGTCAGAGATGCTCGATTGGCACGGCTCAGGCATGTCAGTTATGGAAATGTCGCATCGCGGCCGTGAGTTCACTAGTATATTGGAGAAAACAGAAGCCGATTTACGCATGTTGCTTACGATTCCAGCCAATTACAAAGTGCTATTTTTGCAAGGCGGCGCGATTGCAGAAAACGCAATTGTTCCGCTTAATTTACTGGGCGGCGCAGCCGCTGACTACGCAATTACTGGCGGTTGGAGCAAGCGCAGTGTGGATGACGCGCGTGCTTATGGCACGATTAACGTCGTTGCCAACACTGAAACAGAAGGCTACAAGCATGTGCCAGATTTTGCAGGTTGGAATTTAAATAAAGACGCGGCTTACTTACATATTTGCACTAACGAAACCATGAGCGGCGTTGAATTTGCAGGTGAGCATGATTTGGAATTGCCTCAAACAACTGTGCCGATTGTGGCCGATATGTCATCGCATATTTTATCGCGCTCGATTGATGTGAGCAGGTACGGCGTGATTTACGCGGGTGCGCAAAAAAATATTGGTCCAGCGGGGCTTTGTATCGTAATTGTGCGCGATGATTTGTTAGGCCGCGCTAGTGCACAAACGCCCGCCGTATTTAATTGGAAAACGCAAGCAGATAATCAGTCAATGATTAACACACCGCCAACTTACAGCATTTACATTGCGGGTTTGGTGTTTGAATGGTTAATTGCGCAAGGCGGCGTGCCAACAATTGAAAAAGCGAATATCAATAAAGCAAAATTATTGTACGATTACATCGACAGTACAAATTTTTATGCAAATACTGTTGCAATAAACAACCGCTCGCGCATGAATATTCCGTTTTTCTTATCGGATGAAAGCTTAAACAATGCTTTTTTAAAAGGGGCAGATGCGCAAGGTTTGTTACAATTAAAAGGTCATCGTGCGGTAGGTGGCATGCGCGCTAGCATTTACAACGCCATGCCGATTGAAGGTGTGCAAGCATTGATTAATTATATGCAACAATTTGCTAGCTATTATTAAAGTTGTACTTTATATAAATAGCATAACTTATTCATTGTATTAATATAAATGTCAGAAAAATTAAAAAAACATAGAGATCAAATTGATGCGATTGATGAGCAAATTTTAAAGCTCGTCAACGAGCGTGCTGCATTGGCGCGCACGATTGGCGCACTTAAAGATGACGGCGTGATTTATCGTCCAGAGCGTGAAGCGCAAGTGCTGCGCCGCTTGCAAGCAAATAACGCTGGCCCTTTGTCTAATGAGGCTGTGAGCCATATTTTTCGTGGTGTGATGTCCAATTGCCGTGCGCTTGAAAAAGAGCTTTCCATTGCTTTTTTGGGTCCGCTTGGCACTTATTCAGAAGAGGCCGCGCTTAAGCAGTTTGGGCTTGGTCGCGGCGCAGTAGTTTGCGGTAGCATTGACGAAGTTTTTCGCACGCTTGAAGCCAATCAAGCCGATTATGGTGTGGTGCCAGTTGAAAATTCATCTGAGGGCGCGGTTGGTTTAACGCTAGATTTGCTGCTGGCCAGCCCACTTAAAATTTGCGGCGAAATAACGTTGCCCATTCACCATTGTTTGCTGTCAAAACAAGCTGATATTACGCAAATTTCGCATGTGTTTTCGCATAACCAATCGCTGGCGCAATGCCATGAGTGGCTTAATAAAACATTACCTATTGTGGCGCGCGAAGCGGTTACCAGTAACGCCTATGCGGCGCAGATGATTCATGAGTTGGTATCAGCAGATGGTACTTTTGCTGCCGCCATCGCTAGCAAGCGCGCGGCAGAGTTGTTTAACTTGCATGTGCTGGCTTCAAATATTGAGGATGATCCAAAAAATACAACACGCTTTTTGGTGTTGGGCAATCATGATGTGGCGGCATCTGGCACCGACAAAACGTCGATTGTCATGACTACCAAAAATAAACCAGGCGCCATGTTAGAGCTGCTTGAGCCGTTATCTAAACATGGCGTTAGCATGACAAAATTTGAGTCACGACCTTCAAAACAAGGCTTGTGGGATTACGTATTTTTTATGGATATCGAAGGTCATCAAAATGACCCCAAAGTGCGCGCTGCATTAGGTGAATTAAAACTTCGCGCATCACTATTTAAAGTGTTGGGTTCGTATCCCGCTGCTATTATTTAAGGTGTTGGTATGTCAAATTTAACGCAATTATCCCCCGATTACATTCGCGCCATAGCGCCTTATATTGGCGGCAAGCCGATAGCTGAGCTGGCACGCGAAATGGGTTTGAATGAGGCCGATATTGTCAAACTCGCCTCTAACGAAAACCCGCTGGGTATTAGCCCTAAAGCGCAAATGGCGATTGACGAAGCAGTGCATGATATTGCGCGCTATCCAGATGGCAATAGCTTTGAATTAAAAAAAGTTGTCGCCGAAAAATTTGGTTTGGCGCACGGTCAAATTAAACACAACCAAATTGTGTTTGGCAATGGCTCGAATGATATTTTGGAGTTGGTTGCCCGTGCATTTTTAATAGCAAAAGATGAAGTGATTTACTCGCAACATGCGTTTGCAGTATATTCATTAGTGACGCAAGCAGTTGGCGCGACAGGCGTAGTAGTGCCCGCAAAAAATTATGGCCATGATTTAGAAGGTTTTTTGCAGGCGATTACGCCAAAAACTAAGCTAATTTTCATTGCCAATCCTAATAATCCGACTGGCACACTCATCAATAAAGATGCCCTGCGCGCTTTTATCCATGCGGTGCCTGCCAATGTGCTTATTGTGCTAGACGAGGCGTATGACGAGTATTTAAGTGTAGATAATAAGTCTGAGGCAGTTAGTTGGTTGCATCAATTTGAAAACTTAGTTATTTCGCGATCTTTTTCTAAAGCGTATGGTCTGGCAGGCTTACGTATTGGGTATGGCGTAATGCACACTGACGTGGCAGACATACTTAACCGTGTGCGCCAGCCGTTTAATGTCAACTCAATTGCGCAAGTAGCGGCAGTGGCCAGCCTTTTAGATGACGATTTTGTGGCGCGCAGTTACGCTGCAAATCAGGCGGGGATGCTACAAATGACGCACGGTTTAAGCGAACTTGGATTAGAATTTATTCCCTCATTTGCAAATTTTGTCAGCTTTAAGGTGGCTAATGCCGCGCAAGTGAATCAACAATTGCTGCAAAACGGCGTTATTGTACGACCTATTGCCAATTATGAAATGCCCGATTATTTGCGCGTTAGCATCGGATTATTCAGCGAAAATGCGCGGTTTTTATCTGTGTTAAGCGCTATATTAAGCAACAATATCAATTAATTAAATTAAATAAATGACAGAACACGAAAAAGCGCAATACAAAAACCCAGCTGATGAAAAGCTGGCGACAGATGACGTCCGCATTCGTGAAATTAAGCCATTAATTACGCCGCACGATCTATTGCGCGGCATTAAAGAGAGCGCATTTTCAACGCAAAATATTTTAGCCACTCGCGCAAGTATTCACCGTATTTTACACGGCGCTGATGATCGATTGCTGGTAATTGTTGGGCCATGTTCTATTCACGATACCAAGGCAGGGCTTGAGTATGCAGAGCGTTTGTTAGCAGTTCGCAATCGCTTAAGTGAAGATTTATTGATTGTGATGCGCGTGTATTTTGAAAAGCCGCGCACCACCGTGGGCTGGAAAGGCTTGATTAACGACCCGCACCTTGATGGCAGTTATGACATTAATCAAGGCTTGCAAAAAGCGCGGCAATTTTTGTTAGATGTGAATGAGCTAGGCATGCCGGCAGCGATGGAGTTTTTAGACACTATTACGCCGCAATATACAGCCGATTTAGTCAGCTGGGGCGCAATTGGCGCGCGCACGACCGAATCGCAAGTGCACCGCGAGCTAGCCAGCGGTTTATCTTGCCCGGTTGGCTTTAAAAATGGCACCGATGGCAATGTGCGCGTGGCAATTGATGCGATTAAAACGGCGCAAAGCCCGCACCATTTCTTGTCGTTTACCAAAGAAGGCAAAGCAGCCATATTTTCAACCAACGGAAACGATGATTGCCACATCATTTTACGTGGCGGCAAAACACCTAATTTTGATGCAGTAAGCGTGCAAGCGGCCTGCGAAAATCTTGCCGCAAATGGTTTAGCGGCAAGGTTGATGATTGATTGTAGCCATGCTAATAGCAGTAAAGATTACCGTAAACAAATAAACGTTGCGCGTGATATAGCAGAGCAGTTGGCAAGCGGTGATAAACGTATTGTGGGCGTAATGCTGGAATCGCATCTTAATGCTGGGCGACAAGACCACACGCCAGGATGTGTACTTGACTATGGTTTATCAATTACTGATGCCTGCTTGGCTTGGAATGATAGTGTTGAGTTGCTTGAAAACTTGGCTGCATCTGTAAATTTACGCAGACAACGCTAGCGCACATGAAAACGCAATGGGCGAGTTTTGATTTTTTACCTATTATAATTTTGATGCTTTTGTCATGATTATCATGACCATTGTTTCGTTTTTTTTACCTGTTGTAAGGCCGCTATCTAGCGCATTATACGTTTCACGTTGTAGCGCTTTTTGCAACAACGATTTAATCACCAATTATTAAGGAATATATCATGTGGACCACACCAGCAGCTACTGAAATGCGTTTTGGCTTTGAAGTAACAATGTACGTAATGAATAAATAATAAGCCCCTAGGCTGATTGATAAGAGGGCTGTTGTAAAACAGCCCTTTTTCATACATAAAATAGTATTGAGCAAACTATCTTTAATAAATAATAAAGTAAAATCAAGTTTTAATTAGAATTGTAGAAATAAATGCACATTCACGTTTTAGGCGCCGCAGCAGGCGGTGGTTTTCCGCAGTGGAACTGTAATTGTCCCAATTGCGATGGTTTACGTAAAGGCACCATAAAAGCCACCAAACGCACACAATCGTCTATATGCGTATCCAGCAACGGCGTAGACTGGGTGCTGTTTAACGCCTCACCCGATGTGTTGCAACAAATTCAAGATTTTGCGCCGTTGCAACCTGGCCGCAATATTCGCGACAGCGGCATACAGGCGATTATTTTAATTGACGCGCAGATTGATCACACCACAGGCTTATTTATGCTGCGTGAAGGTAAAGTAAAGCGTGAGATTTATTGCACTGATATGGTGTATGAAGATTTAACATCGGGCAATCAGGTGTTAAACATTCTAGGGCATTACTGCGCTATTAACCGCCACAGTGTGCCAATTGACGACGCAGATGTCAGCAAAGCAAGCAATTTTGAAATTCCTAATGTGCCTAATTTACGTTTTACCGCAGTGGCACTTAAAAGCGCCGCGCCGCCCTATTCTCCGCACCGCAATAACCCGCACCCAGGCGACACCATTGGTGTGTTGATTGAAGAAATTTCAACTGGTAAAAAATGCTGGTACAGCCCTGGTTTGGGTGAAATAGAGCCGCATTTGCCACCGCTAATGCATCAGGCGGATTGCATTATGGTTGATGGTACGTTTTGGACCAATACCGAGATGATTGATATGGGTTTGATGACCAAAACCGCGCGCTCAATCGGCCATAATCCACAATCGGGAGAGGGCGGCATGATTGAAAAGCTTGGTGAGTTTGGCATCAATAAAAATGTACGCAAGGTATTGATTCATATTAATAATACCAACCCAATTTTGCGCGAAGATTCTGTAGAGCGCAGCATTTTGAACGAACATCATATTGAAGTTGCCTATGATGGTATGGATATTATTCTATGAAAAACGCAAACTTCGTCATGACAATGCGTTGCTCAAAAGTTTTTATCGCTTACATACAAAACCGCATGCCGCGCTCAAAAACTTATTCGCGCTTTGTCTCATTTAGAACTTTGCATTTTTGGAGATTTATTTAATGAACGCACTGACTAATAATTTACCTTGGACTCGTGAAGACTTCGAACAAAAGCTGCGCGAAAAAGGCCATGGTTATCATATTTATCATCCGTTTCATGTGATGATGTATGAAGGAAAATTGACCAAAGATCAGCTGCAATGCTGGGTGGCAAACCGTTTTTATTATCAAATTAGCATACCCATGAAAGACGCGGCGATTTTGTCTAATTGTGATGACGTAGAAGTGCGTAAACAATGGATTGTGCGTATTACTGACCATGACGGCGTTGATGAAGATGGCAAAAAAGCAGTTGGCGGCATTGAAGCGTGGATTCAGCTGGGTGAGGCGGTTGGCTTAACACGAGAGCAAGTGACTAGCCTTGAAATGGTAAGCCCTGGTGTAAAATTTGCAGTAGATGCTTATGTAAACTTCGCCAAACAGCGCACTTGGCAAGAAAGTGTTTGCTCTAGCCTGACAGAATTATTTGCCCCGCACATTCACCAACAGCGTATTAGCAGTTGGCCGCAAATGTACCCGTGGATTAATGAAAGTGGTTTAAGTTATTTTAAAAAACGCTTAACCGAAGCGCGCCGCGATGTAGAGCAAGGTTTGGGCGTAACACTAGATTACTTTAGCACTTCGCGCCAGATGCAGTTAAAGGCATTGGATATTTTGCAGTTTAAGCTTAATGTTTTATGGGTAATTGCGGACTCGATTATGTTGGCGTCAACTGTTGATTTAAAAGTGGCAGGTAAAGATTATTTTCACCAGCCCGTGATTAACTTTAAGTAAAAATCGATATTTTGTTGCTATGTTACGTTTTCCAACCAAAAATAGTACTTACAGTCAGACCCGTATGCCGCGTCCAATTTTTGGTTTCGCGCCTTGCCTAGCTTTGAAACATCAATTTTAAAGAAAAATTATTATGGAAAATTTAGCAATTGACCCTACGCTTTCAAGCATTAAACATGATGATGTATTTGCTATAGCGCATCATCATCGTTTTCAGTGGGAAGAAGCGCAGCAGAGTTATGTGATACTTTTCCCTGAAGGCATGGTCAAGTTGCACGGCGGTGCAGGTGAAGTAATTAAGCGTGTGGATGGCAAAGCAAATGTTGGCGATATTATCACTGAATTGAAAGCAGCTTTTCCTGATGCCTCAACCATTGAAACAGACGTGATTGGCATGTTTGATATGGCTTTTGGCAAGGCTTGGATTCGGAAAGTTTAAAGTTTAGGAGTAGCAAAATGACACAAACATCGCTCGGCGAATCAGTCGTACAAAAAGAGATTCATAAAGATTCTCATAAAGAAATTCAAGCACAAGCCAAAAACAATGGCGTGGCGGCTAATATTACGCATACTCAACCCTTGTGGTTGTTGGCAGAAGTGACGTATCGTTGCCCGCTACATTGTGCATTTTGCTATAACCCAACCGATTACGATAAACATACGCAAAATGAATTATCAACTGAGCAGTGGATAAATGCGCTACGCGATGCCCGTAAAATGGGCGCCATTCAGCTTGGCATATCGGGCGGAGAGCCGCTACTGCGCGATGATATTGAAGAGATTGTGATTGAAGCCAAAAAGCTTGGCTACTATAGTAATTTGATTACCTCTGGCGTTGGGCTAACCGAAAAGCGCATTCAAGCGTTTAAAGAAGGCGGGCTAGATCATATTCAACTTTCTATGCATGATATTACCGAAGAAATTAACAACTTTATTACCAACACCAAAACCTTTGAGCTTAAGAAAAAAGTCGCCGCCATGATTAAAAATCACGGCTACCCGATGGTGCTTAATGTGGTGATTCACCGTTATAACATTGGCCATTTAAAAGAAATTTTAGAAATGGCAGAAGCACTGGGCGCAGACTATGTGGAGCTAGCCAACACGCAATATTACGGCTGGAGCTTAGTAAACCGCAGCCAACTAATGCCGTTAAAAGAGCAAATTGACGAAGCAGAGCGCATCACCAACGAGTTTCGCGCAAAAGTGGGCAACAAAATGAAAATATTTTTTGTGGTGCCTGATTACTTTGGCGACCGCCCCAAAAAATGTATGAATGGTTGGGGCGAAGTATTTATGATTGTAACCGCCAATGGCGATGTGTTGCCGTGCCACTCGGCGCGCGTGTTGCCTAATATGCAGTTTCCCAATGTGCGTGAACACGGCTTAGAATATGCTTGGAAAGAAAGCCCCGCATTCAATAAATATCGCGGCACAGCTTGGATGAAAGGCCCATGCGTGACCTGCCCAGAAAAAATGAATGATTTAGCAGGTTGCCGTTGTCAAGCATTTTTACTGACTGGCGATGCGGAAAGTGCAGATCCTGTTTGCTCGCTTTCACCTAATCATCATTTAATTGAGAAAGCGATTGAAGATAGTAAAAACCCAGTATTAGCGAGTCAGCCGATTATTTTTAGAACCGATAAAAATAGCAAAAAATATGCGGCAGGTGATATAGAGCGCGTAGAAGAATTTCACGCGCTGCCTTAAATTTGCGGATCCTGTAAAGTTCCTCGCCCACAAGCGGGGGATATGTTAGAGAAAGGCATTTTCGATCTATTCACAACATGTAATAATAATATTAACCGTTATAATACAAAGGCGCATTTTAAAAAGTGCGCCTTTTTTCATGCTTGTCAAAAAAAGTATACACTTTAATGAAACCACAATCCAATATCTTAGTATTTACCCTTGCAAGCCTAGCCGCGCTAGCGCCTTTTGCTATTGATACCTATTTGCCCGCATTTCACATTATGGGCGCTGATTTAGTGGCAACAGATGTGCAAATTCAGCAAAGCCTTACTTTTTACTTGCTGGCTTACGCACTAATGACGTTGTGGCACGGCGCTATTTCAGACGCAATTGGTCGTATTGCGACAATTAAATGGGGTTTGAGTATTTTCGTGTTAGCCAGTATCGGCTGCGCATTTGCGCCTAATGTAGAAACTTTATGGTTTTTTAGGGCATTGCAAGGCGCCAGCGGCGGGGCGGGTAACACGGTAGCGCGCGCGATGGTACGTGATTTATTTGAAGGCGCTCAAGCGCAGCGTGTGATGGCAACTATTCAAATGTTATTTGGAATTGCGCCTGCGGTAGCGCCCATTATTGGCGGTGTTTTGCTAGGGTTTCATTGGCAGGCCATTTTTATCTTTTTGGCGATTTACGCAGCAATTAGTTTGTGGGCAGCAATCACTTTTTTACCCGAAACCATGCCGCCAGAAAAACGCTTAAAATTATCCGTCAATAATATATTGGCCAGCTACAAAATCATTTTTAGCGACTCAGAATTCGCCAGACTGTGTGTTGCTAGTGGCGCTAATTTTTCAGCTTTTTTTATCTACGTACTTGCCAGCCCGCAATTTTTAGGCAAATTATTGCATTTAAAACCGCAACAATACGGCTATTTGTTTGTTCCCACCGTCACTGGCATGGTGCTTGGCTCTTACTTAGCAAGAAGTGCGGCAGGTAAGTTTGCCGCTGTAAGGGTGGTGAAAGTGGCGTATGTTTGGATGGGTGCAGTGGTATTGTTCAATATCGCGATTTGCTATTTTTTACCAACAAGCACTGTTTTTAACATCTTACCCGTCGCTTTATTTAACGTTGGCATGGCGCTGGCAATGCCTATTTTGTCGATTGCCGCGTTAGATCGCCACCCCAAAATTCGTGGTACGGCAGCGTCTGGCCAAGCATTTATACAAATGCTGCTGTCCACCGTTTCGGCCGGTTTAATCGTGCCGCTAGTGTGGTATGCACCATCTGGCTTGGCTTGGGCAATGGCGACTTACTTGGTGATAGGTTGGTTGGTGATTAGGCAAAGTAAGCTATGGAAAGGCTAGTTAACTTCAATTGCATTTAAAAAATAGTTTAAATTCATCATACAAAAAAATACATATCGATTTAATTTGCCACAATAATATGAGCCTGTAAGACCAACTAGGAGTTGCCGCAGAAAACGGAATATAAAGCCCGATAAGGTTAAACCAGTAATATTTGAATATATCGAAATGTTTTATATTAGAATCCGTCAGCATAGTCACCTCAATCAACTGAGTCCGATGATGTTTGAACAATTACAAAACAGAACTAAAATAACGTCTAGTAAAGCGGGTTAAGTTCACATTTAAGCTACATTTTTATGCGTCAAAGCATAATTTAGCACTTTAAGCTTACGTGTAATGTCATGTTGGGATTTCATATCTATAAAATAAACCTCCTAACAGTATCTATTATAATAAATAGTCTATCGAAGTTTAAGTTCCCGCAGCGCGGTTTGAATCTTACTTTATGGTGCAATTTTAAGTGATAAAGCATTATCTGCAGAAGCAAGCGCAGTGCGGCTTGCAGGGCAGGTGCTTTGAAAAACTTATTTTGCCCATACCGATGTGCGTATCGTACGCGATACGATTAAATCAAATCGCCCTGGTGTTGGCTGCTATCAAATTCGCAATGCGCTTAAAGCGCGTAAGGCTAGCGGTGATTTTAATCCTGTGAGCTTGACCGAATTTGAAGAGGCTTACAAAATACTAAGCGAAAAACTGCGCCCGCAAGTTTATACGCTTGGTTTTTTAAGGTAAAACTTTTATACCTATGAAAATGTAGTGTAAGCCGCATAGATATTGCCATAGAGTGTAAATTTTTTTAACTTTGATAGTGATTTCAGGCAATAAAAAACCCGCATTTAGCGGGCTTTTTTGAGCGTTTAAGCTTATTTATTAAACTTACTTGTTCATTACGTACATTGTTACTTCAAAGCCAAAACGCATTTCAGTAGCTGCTGGAGTTGTCCACATGATCATTTCCTTTAAGTTAAGTGATTAAATTCGTTGTTGCTCTTATAGTGCCTCAACGTGAAACGAATTGTGCGCGTTAACTTGCAACGGCAACACTGTTAAGATACCCAAATTAAGCTAAGTATAATCATGATGCAATGCAACCATATTTTTCGCTAAAAATAATAATTAAGCGTTAAACCAGCGCCAAAATCTGAGCTGGCATCGCTTAAA
>JAYTEL010000145.1:0-16963 GCA_043735225.1 Methylotenera sp.
GCCAACTAAATTATCGAGCAGGCGTTGCATGGCCAGCGGGCGCAGCGGTATAAAATAAGTTGAGCTTAGGTGCAAGCTTAAATCGCGCCCAGCACGGGCTTGGCGGTCGTGCAACGCATTTAGCAGCTCGTTAATGTCCATCATTTTTGTAGGCTCGCCTTCTACACCGCGCACAAAATCTAAAAATTGATGAATGATATTATCCATATCAGCAATGTCTTCAATCATGCCACTTTTTAGGCTTTCACATTCACTATCGGGCAGCATTTCTACTGCCAGCCGCAATCGCGCAAGTGGCGTGCGAATGTCGTGCGAAACACCTGCCAACAACAGCGTGCGCTCGCTATCAAGTCGCACTAAAGATTCAGCCATCTCGTTAAAAGTACGGCTAACTTCGCGCAGCTCATCCACGCTATCTTCGGGCAGGCGCGGCGCGGGTTCGCCGTTGCGCAGGCGCTCCGCCGCATGCACCAATAAATTTAGCGGCCTATTAATGCGCGCAGCAATTAAATACGCGCCAAATAATGACAGCAAGCCAACAACGGCGCCCCATCCCAGCCAATGCCAAGGAAAAGGCCGGTCAACTTGAATTTTAGGAATTACCACCCAAAAATCATCTTGGTCCACATTAAAACTAATCCACAAACCGGCAATGCCGTAATGATTAACGGTGATAATGGTTTCTACGCCAAGCCTATCTTTAATTTTTTGGGCGATTAAATTAATAAATGGGTCGCTTGGCAGCGGCTCAATATCCTCTAAAAAATCGGCCACATACACGCGCACACCTTCGCGGCCAGAAAGCTCTGTGAGCAAGGCAAGGCGCCTATCTTCGTGCGCGGCAATGAGTGAGGCGCGGGTGTAATTAACAATGGTGATGGCTTGTAACGCAGCCGTGGTCGCGCGCGGTTCGCGGTCAAAATAATCAAAAATTTTAAGCGATGCGTAAATGCTAACCGCCAATAACAGGGCGATTAGCAGCATGAGGCGTGACAATAATGTGCGCGGTAAGTATTTCAAGTGTGGCTTACTTAAATGCGTCGCTTTAATGCGTCGCTTCGCCGTCAGGGATAAACACGTAACCAAAGCCCCACATGGTTTGCAAATAACGTGGGTGTGCGGGGTCTGGTTCAACAATGCGGCGCAAACGCGAGACTTGCACGTCAATGCTGCGATCGAACACATCAAGCTCGCGGCCGCGCGCCAATTGCATCAGGCGGTCTCTTGATAATGGTTGACGCGGATGCTCGGTAAATACTTTTAGCAAGGCAAATTCGCCGCTGGTAATGGTGATTTGCATGCCATTTTTACTTAAACTGCGGGTTGAAGTATCAAACACAAACTCGCCAAAACTAAACGTTTCTTTACCTGCACTTTCAGATTCTGGGCTGTGTTCATGCCGGCGCAGCACTGCATTAATGCGGGCTAATAGCTCGCGCGGATTAAAGGGTTTGGGCAGATAGTCATCAGCGCCCATTTCTAACCCAATAATTCTATCGACTTCGTCGCCGCGGGCGGTGAGCATAATTACGGGCGTAGTTACATTATTAGCGCGCAACCGCCTGCAAATAGCTAGGCCATCTTCGCCTGGCAACATTAAATCTAGCACTAACAAATCTACGCTATCTGCCGCAAGCGCAGCGTCCATTTCCTTGGCGTCGGCCACGGTTTTGATATCAAAACCTTGCTCGGTTAAATAACGTTGTAGAAGTTCGCGCATACGCACGTCATCATCTACCATTAATATTTTTTTGTTTGGCTCAGTCATGGCTTACACTTTCACACAATATTTAATTAACATACATTTGTAGTATAAGTTTTAAGATGATATAAAGCTATAATTGCAAAAACTTTTGTATGTGTATAAAGTCAAAACGAAACTATTACAATTGCTTACAATTGCTTAAAAACATGAAACACTACATTTACAACCTTAATTCATAGTAATTATATAGCTATTAATATGTGTAATTTACACATGAATTTATTTTTTAAATGTTGATGAGTAAAAGGTTTTATTGTTAACAATGCTATTTAAATCAAATGCTTATAATGCGCACACACTATTTATACTAGTAACTAGTTTGATGTTGTCATCGGCATCACTGATTAGTTATGCGGATGAAAAGCAGGCGACAGATAAGCAAGGTTTTGATAAGCGCGCGATAGAAAAACAAACAGCAGATGAAGCTGAACAGTACATTTCAGATCAAACGTTAGAATACAATTTTAGCCCAGAAGATCGGGCGCGACTGCGCAAAGCTTTAGCCGATTATTCGAAATCAACAAATCCTGAACATCATCAAATAGAAATTAGCCGCAAGGCCATGAAAGAAAGTCTGGAAGTGCGCTTTAATGGCTGTGACAAAGATAATGATGATTCGATAGACCGCGAAGAGGCCACATTATGTTTACCGCAAATTGCGCGGCGATTTAGTAGTGTGGATGTTGATGAAGACGGCGTGATTACCATCGAAGAACTAGAATTGGCACAAGCTAAATCGATTGAGCGGCAAAAAGCGGCAGAAGCGAGAATGGAAGCGCAAAAAATTATAGAAGCCGAGGGTGCAATAAAGGCTAATGGCAAGCTTAAAAGTAATAGACAAGCACTTAATGCGCACAAAAAACCTGCGCAAACCACCAACGTTACTAGTGGCAATAATAGCGCTACAGCCGTACAATAATTTACAATTATTGCTAGATTTATTAAATAAACACCGTTTGAATTTTTCTTTATTTAATCACAATTTGTTTAGAAGATGAAAGATAACTCACTAAACATTTCACAAGATATTTCAGTAGAACTTCTGACGAGTATAGATGCAATTGCCCCAGCCGCTTGGGATGCACTAACCGACACAACACCTTTATTAAGTCATGCTTTTTTAAGTGCATTAGAGCGTTCAGGCTCGGTTGGCGTTAGCACAGGCTGGAACCCGCGTCATTTAATTGTCAAACAAAACAGTCAGATTATTGGCGTAATGCCGCTATATTTAAAAAGTCATTCTTACGGCGAATATGTATTTGACTGGGCTTGGGCAGATGCGTATCAACGTAGCGGCCTAGATTATTACCCTAAACTACTGTCGGCAATTCCGTTTTCACCCATTACCAGCGCGCGTTTTTTAAGTCGGCGTAAAGACATCATGCAACTGATGATCACAGCGCTCGAACGGGTAATGCAACAACTCAAAGTTTCAAGTGCGCATGTGCTTTTTCCTGATGAGGCGAGTGCGGCGCTACTAAATGAAGCTGGATGGTTACAGCGCACAGGCGTGCAATTTAGATGGCAAAATAAAAATTATGGCAATTTTGAAGATTTTTTAGCAACGTTAAGCCACGATAAGCGCAAAAAAATTCACCAAGAACGTAAAAAAATTCAACTTGCGGGTGTTGTCTGCCGGCAAATTAAAGGCGCACAAGCACAGCAAGAAGATTGGGATTTTTTTTACACATGTTATTGCAATACCTATCGCGAACATCATTCTACACCCTATTTAACGCGCGCTTTTTTTGCTGAAATTAGCACAAACATGGCGCAAAATCTGTTGTTAATTGTGGCAGAAATTGATGGTAAGCCCGTTGCCTGCACGCTAAATATTTATAACGAAACTACCTTGTATGGACGTTATTGGGGCGCAATTCAGTTTGTTTCTGGCTTGCATTTTGAGCTGTGTTATTACCAAGCACAGCAATTTTGCATTGATCAGCACATCACCTATTTTGAAGGTGGTGCGCAAGGCGAACACAAGCTTGCGCGCGGGTTTGAGCCAAGATCAACTTGCTCGTATCACAAAATTGCTCATCCCAATTTTGAGGTGGCAATTAAGGACTTTGTACGGCGAGAATCAGAGGGAATTGCCGCTTATACCAATGAGCTAGAAGAGCGCGCACCGTTTAAAGCTGGCCCTAACATTGGCTAATTTAAAACGCACAACGATTGCTATTGTTTATCACTCTTTAATTCGTTAAGTTTAATATGGTCAGTTAATAGATCGTTTTGCTCTGCCATTTTAAGCTTGGCGCGTTCATCATATTCAACGTTAAAATCAGCAATTATCGCTATGTTATTAGCGCTTATTAAACGCTGTTGTAAAAGTTTGCTACTTGAGACTTTTTATTGCATTCACTCCGTTTAGCTTTAAAATTAATTGTAATATTGAATCAAGCTAATTTCCCGCTACATTAACAATGTTAATGCGCGTAACTTACTAATTAAAAAATATTATTTTAATTGTCAGCAGCTAAAGATATAAATAATCGTTGTAGTGATGGCAAATAGCGACAATTTTTTTGCCATAGTTTTTGTTTTGTATTGCAAATAATTGTTTAAACTTGAAACATGTAGCTAAAAAATAGCTTTAGAGGTTTTAGGGGCATTCCAGCCTAAAAGCACATATAAGTTGTCAGATTACGTAGGGTTTATATGTATTTCTTAGTTGTATGTACTATGGCTTAATAAGAATATGAAATCACTATATATTAATTTTGCGCTTAAAATATTGCTGGCAACCCATATCATGGTTGCCCATGCCGATATCTATGGCTATACCGACGCAAACGGTGCAGTCTATTTGACGGACACGCCCACACAAACAACCAATCCCGCCAAAATTGACACGGCGACGTCATTGGGAACAACCCCTAAAACCGATGCACTTTCGCAGTATTCTTATCAACTACTTGCTGTTTCACCGCCAGAACCAGTTAGCGCGCCTAGTGCAACAGTAATAATGGATGTTATCGGACCTGACCAAAAAACAGTAATCAGCACAAAAAGTCACTTATACAAAAATGAAGTTAAATTAGCTGCGCTCAATAGCGGTATTGAAACCGCTTTATTGCACGCGGTAATTATGACCGAATCGAATTATAACGTACGCGCAATCTCGCCAAAAGGTGCACGCGGCCTAATGCAACTGATGCCAGCAACTGCAAAACGTTTTGGCGTAAAAAATTCTGATGACCCAAAACAAAATATACAAGGCGGGGCGCGCTACCTTTCTTATTTGCTAAAATTATTTAAAAATGATTTTATGTTAGCGCTCGCTGCTTATAACGCGGGTGAAAATGCGGTTATTGAGCATGGCAATAAAATACCGCCGTATCGCGAAACGGTGCATTATGTCAAAAAAGTGATGGGCATTTATAATAAACAACATCCTGCTTAAAATTGAATACAAACCAATTTAAACTACTAAGTATTTAAGTATTTAAGTATTTAATTGTTTATTAATGCATTAATCAAATTTAACTATTTGTTAATTACATTACGCACAAACAAGAAAATTATAAAGACAGCAATTATGCGTGTTAAGCCCCACTAAAAAGATTAACTCAAAACGATAGGATGACATTTACTGATGTAATTCAACTCGTTTTACGTTTCAATTATCTTGTGAAGTGTCTGATATGAAAAATGCCGATCTGAAAATTGAACATGTTGATACCAAGTTAGAAAAGCGCATTGAATCCAAGGCGCGCCACCTGCACAAAATTAATCAACAATTAAAAGCAGAGTTAGAGCAGCGTAAGTTGATTACATTGGATTTAACCATCACTCGGCGAAAATTTAGCCATTTGGATGATCTGTTGAATGAGGGCTTGGTTATACAAGATTTGAATAAAAAAATTATGTATGCAAACAAGCACTTATTAAAAATGCTGGACTTGCCGCTTGACGATGTTGTTGGACATTATTTTGGCGATTTTGTAGACACTAATTGTCTAGAAAGATGGTCAACAAGCATGCTTAAAAACGATAAAAGTATTGAATCTGATTACGCATTTAAAATGCTTGGCTTTGAAAATAAAGTGATTTGGGTGAAAGGTGCCTCGCAATTGCTGTTTGATGCCGCAAAAAATTGTATTGGCAGTTATGCGGTGATTACCGATATTAATGACCAAATTAAAACTGAGCAAAAATTATTGCACACCGAAAATAAATTGCGCTCATTAGCCAAGCAAGTACTGTTTGCACAAGAGCAAGAGCGTAAACGAATTGCTTTAGAGCTGCACGATGGCATAGGGCAAACGCTTTCCGCTATTAAATTTTATGTTGAAAATTGCATTATTCATTTTGATAGTGCTAAGGCGACATCTGCAATTGAAGAATTTAAAAAAGTGGTGCCTAAACTACAAGGCGCGGTAGAAGAAGTACGGCGCATTTCAATGGCTTTGCGGCCTTCGTTATTGGACGATATTGGTGTACTAGCAACATTACAATGGTTTTGCCGTGAGTCCAATGCCAGTTCGCCCAAAGTTGATTTCTCATTTAACAAAAATAACGCAGTAGAAGAAGATATTTCGCCTAATCTGAAAACTGAAATATTTAGAATTGTGCAAGAGGCGGTGAATAATGCTAGTAAATATAGCCAAGCCAAGCATGTAAAAATTACCACTAAAGATGATGGCAAATTGCTGCGTTTAGAAGTGGTAGATGATGGTATTGGCTTTGACTACGCCGCAATTGCCAGCCAACAAGGCTTTGCTGAATCAAAAGGTTTGGGTTTGGTAAGCATGCGCGAGCGGGTTGAAAACTCAAATGGACAATTTAGGGTGAATAGCGCGCCATTAAAAGGCACTACCATTACCTGTATTTGGCCCAAAGGTGACTATAGTTTTACTGATAATCGCTCGGGCAGAACAGATAGAAGAAAAAGATATTAAAATCAATAGTTTGCATAAATATTTAATGCTGGCTTAATGCGCTATTGCGCGTTTGTGGCAATATGTTAATATTTTGTTGTAGGTTTCATTCATTGTAAAAATCAACGGCATATTAATTGTTTAAATAGTAATTGTTTAAATAGTATTTGTTTAAATGAACGAATCACATGAAAAAAAATTAGAACAGGGGTAGCAAGCGCCATGCAGTTTAAGATTAAAGCAGCGCGTTCTGGCGAGGGCATGGTTTATGTAGATATTGATGCCAATAGCCGAGAAGACGCCATGCGCCAAGCGGCGGAGCGCGGCCTGACTGTGTTGTCGATGCGTGGCAATAACGCTTTTATTAAGCGCCCTAAATTATTCAACTCTCGCTTTTCACTCTCACTTTTTAGCCAAGAGCTTCTTGCCTTGTTAGACGCAGGTTTGCCACAAGTTGAAGCGCTGGAAACCATTTTAGAAAAAGAGTTACGCAAAAATAATCGCGCATTGATGGAATCGGTTATTGCAACGTTATACGAAGGCAAATCATTGTCGATGGCTTTAGAACTGTTTCCCAACGAGTTCCCACTCTTGTACGTGGCCATGATACGTTCTAGCGAAAAAACTGGCAACATTACTGATTCTCTGACGCGCTATATAAGCTATCAAGCGCAAGTTGATGTCATTCGCAAAAAAGTCACTAGCGCTTCAATTTACCCAGTTTTTTTATTGGGTGCGGGCGGTTTAGTTACGCTATTTTTAATGCTGTATGTAGTGCCAAAATTTGGCTTAATTTATCAAGATTTAGGCCATGATTTACCATTTTTTTCGCGCCTATTAATGCAATGGGGGCAGTTGCTGGCTAATCACAAACCACAGGTATTCAGTGTGCTGGTGATGCTGGTGGTGGCTATTTATTACGCCATTACGCACAACGCTACGCGTGCTTGGGCGCTAAAAAAAATTAAAAAAATCCCTAATTTTGGCAAGCGCATACAAATTTATCAGCTAGCGCGTTTTTACCGCACGTTTGGCATGTTGCTAAAAGGCGGCGTGCCAGTTGTGCCCGCTTTAGAGATGGTTTCTGGCTTATTACAAGCTGATTTTCGCAAACACTTAACAAACGCAATTGGTAGCATTCGAGAGGGCAAGCCAGCGTCAGAATCGTTAGAAAAATTTGGTTTAACCACGCCAATTGCTGCGCGCTTAATTCGCGTGGGCGAACGCACAGGTAGACTTGATGAAATGGCAGACCGCATTGCGACCTTGTATGACGATGATATGGCGCGCTGGATTGACTGGTTTACCAAGTTATTTGAGCCTATTTTAATGGCTTTTATTGGCTTAATTATTGGCGTGATTGTCATTATGATGTACTTTCCTATTTTTGAATTGGCAGGTAGCATTCAATGATGCAAGCCAATAATCTGCTTAACATTCCAATGGCTATTCCTGCCGCAACCTTGCAGCAAGCAAGGTTAGATGCAGAGCGCTCGCAGCGCAACTTGGTTGAGGTGCTGGCAGATATGACTGGGTTAGATCAAGCCGCTGTAGTGCAATCTTTAGGCGCGACTTTTCAATATCCTGTGTTATCAATGGATGAACTTAGCCGCTTAACACCTGCGTTTGATGTGATTGATTTTACGCATGCTAATTTGCACGGCGCAATTGCATTTAGAGACAAAGCGGACAAGCTGATGGTTGTGTTTGGCAACCCGTTTAACGTTAAAGTAAAAAACTGGGCTGAAGATACGATTAAAGAGTCATTTGATTGGCTCTTGATGCGCCCATCTGATATTAGCGCGTTTTTAAGCCGGCAAGAAGAAGGCATGCGCGCCATGGATAGCGTGATTGACTCTGGCGGCGACATGGCAAGCGCCGTTAAAGACGTGCAAGAGCTATCTATTAAAAGTATCTCTGAGGACACCAGCCCTGTTATTAAACTCGTGCATTCAACCCTGTATGACGCGCTTAAAACCGAGGCCAGCGACATTCATTTAGAGACAACCAACAATGGCCTCGTAATTAAGTACCGCATTGATGGCGTGCTCAGTACGATTGGTAGCGCAGATGGCCAGCATGTGGCAGAGCAAGTGATTTCGCGCATTAAGGTAATTTCAGAGCTGGATATTGCCGAAAATCGCGTGCCGCAAGATGGCCGTTTTAAGGTTTCGATGCGCGGCCGCGATATCGATGTGCGCGTATCCATTATGCCGAGTATTTTTGGCGAAGACGCTGTGCTGCGCATTTTAGATAAACAAGCATTGACCGATCAAGTAAAAGGCTTGCGTTTAGACTTTTTGGGCTTCGATGCAATATCTATTGCTAGTTTGCGCAAAATGGCCAACGAGCCTTATGGCATGATGCTAGTCACGGGCCCAACGGGTAGCGGAAAAACCACCACGTTATACGCGGCAATTTCAGAGATTAATACTGGCGAAGATAAGATTATTACAATTGAAGACCCAGTTGAATACCAGTTGCCCGGCATTTTGCAGATTCCCGTCAACGAGAAAAAAGGCCTTACTTTTGCGCGCGGTTTGCGCTCTATTTTACGTCACGACCCCGATAAAATTATGGTGGGCGAAATTCGCGACCCTGAAACGGCGCAAATCGCCATTCAATCGGCATTAACTGGGCATTTGGTGTTTACCACCGTACATGCCAATAACGTGCTAGATGTGATTGGCCGTTTTATGCACATGGGCGTTGATTTGTATAACTTTGTATCGGCCATGAACGGTATATTGGCGCAGCGCCTAGTACGCGTAACTTGCCCGCAATGCGCGGTAGAAGAGCTGCCAGATGCAGCTTTATTAAAAAGCTCTGACTTAACGTTAGAGCAAGTTAAACATTACCAATTTAAAGTGGGCAAAGGCTGCGGGCATTGCCGCGGCACAGGTTATAAAGGCCGCAGAGCAATTGCAGAATTGTTGTCGCTTAATGATGAAATTAGAGAAATGATTATTGAGCGTGCGCCTGCAAGGTTAATTCGCGACGCTGCCGCGCGTAACGGCACACGCTTTTTGCGTGAAGTTGCACTTGATTTAGTGAAAGATGGCGTCACCACTTTAAAGGAGATCAATCGTGTTACCTTTGTGGTGTGATCAATTGAAAATTGTGTTAACGCCAGATCATGTCACCATAGCGCGGCAACGCGCTGGATTTACATCTAGCCAAATAGTAACTAATACTTTGCCCTGCGCTACATCAACGCCGGGCGAGCCTGCTTGGCAACCTGCTTTAAGCGCTTTGCAAACATTGCTAAAGCAAAAAAAAATTAACAAGGCTAATGCAAGCGTATTGCTATCGAATCATTTTGTGCGCTACCAACTGATTAGCGCGCAGCCTGATGTTAATGGCTTTGATGAAGAGCAAGCATTTGTGCGTTTTAGCTTTGCTGAAGTGTATGGCAGCGAGGTGAATCGCTGGCATTTACGCTGGGGCGCTAATCTGCAAGTGTCCCCGCAAGTGGCCAGTGCTATTGATATTGCTTTAATTGAGCAGATTGAGTCAAGCCTTAACCAAGCAGGTGTAAAGCTTAAATCAGTGCAACCTTACTTAATGGCTGCGTTTAACCATGTGAGAAAATTTATTGATAATAATCCACATTGGTTTGTGTTGGTAGAACCTGGCAATGCATGCGCTGGCTTTATGCACGCTGGCGAGTGGCAACAATTACAATCTAGTCGCTTAGGGGTAGATTGGGCAACCGATTGTCCGCGCATTTTAACGCGCGAGCTGCAAATGGCCGGCCCACGTGGCGAACGTAGCCCAATGATTATTTGCCTGCCCAGCAAGATTGACGTTAAAAACTTTGTGCCAAGTGGGCATTCTTTGCGCGTTTTAACCATGACGCCTGAGGCCTTAATGCAAAGTGGTGCAAAGCCCTTAACGACACAATTAGTCACAACACAGTCGGTTACAACTCACTCAGCTGCAACAATACCAGTGAAAGCGCAATCAGTTGTTGCGATGGACAACAAATAATGCGCGCCTTGCAATTAGATTACCGCCGCAATCATGGCTTGCTTGATTTTATGGGCTTTGCCTTGCTAGCCACAGCGCTGGCATTGGCGCTGGCGCTTGGCAACTATTATTTGAGCCTGCGCCAACAATCTAGCCAAGTACAACATATTGTAGACACCATTAATAGTCGCATTCATGCTAAAGGCAACTTTAATGACAGCGGTGCGATGGCGCCACAACAGCTTAGCGAAGTGATGAAGTTTTCAAACCGCACTATTCATCAACTTAATTTGCCTTGGCACGTTTTATTTTCGCAACTAGAAAAAGCCAAAACTGACGGGGTGGCTTTATTAAGTGTTGAGCCCAATACCAATAGCACCGCCATTAAAGTGGTGGGCGAGGCTATCAATTACCAAACCATGCTGACCTACGTGCGCAATTTATCCGCGCAAAACGCATTGCAGGGCGTGTATTTGATCGACCATAAAATGGATGAACAAAATCCAAACAAGCCAATTCGCTTTAGTTTGGAGGCGTCATGGCTAGCCAATTAAACGTTTTGCGTATTAAGTCTGATTTGGCGGCTTGGTTTAGATTATTCACCTGGCCTTGGCTCGCGGCCACTGCGTTACTAACAGTTTGCATGCTATTTTATATACTGGCAATTGTGCCAGCAAAACAAGCGCTGACAAATCTTAAGCAAAATATTGAAACCATGCGCCGCGATGAAACGCATTTAAAAGCTGCCTCGCAAGATAATGCTCGCAACTCGCCAATTGGCCAATTAGAGGCGTTTTATCAGCAGTTTCCCACTGAAAATGCGGTGCCAGACAGCTTAGAAAAAATGATTAAGCTGGCGCAAAACAAAGGTTTGAATCCAAAACAAGCGGCTTATCGTATTATAAAAAATAATCCAGGCGAGTTATTAAGCTATCAAATTTCTCTACCCATTAAAGGCGCATACCCCAGCATTATGACCTACGCGTTTGAGCTGCTGGCAACGACGCCTAATTTATCGTTAGATAACGTGAGCTTCCAGCGCCAAAAAATTGGTGATGCTGCCATTGAGGCGACGTTAAAAATGACGCTATACAGTAAACGGGAGCAAGCCAATTGACCGCGCAGCAGCGCTGGCTTGCCATTGCGGCCTTGGGCGCGATTGCCTTAATTTTGGCGCTTAAAGCACCTGCGCCAGACGAACTGGCCATGCCAATCAATCAACGTGCGCAAAACAATATAGGCACTTTAAGCCCCAATAAAAATTTGGCAAAACCTAACAATAATCTTAGGCCAGACATTTTCAAGCCAGACAGCATTAAGTTAGATACTTTGCAACCCAGAAGCATGGCGCAACTTGATCAAGAAAATATCTTCAACAGTAAATCGTGGGCAATTTCGCCGCCACCTGCACCAAAGTCTAGATATATGTCGCCGCGGCAAGCCTTGCCACCGCCACCGCCGCCTCTAACAGCGCCGCCACTGCCGTATCAACTGATGGGCAGCTTTCAAGATCCAGGCAAAAAACTGGTCATCTATTTATCGCGTGGCGAACAGTTATACAACGTGTCGGTAGGCGACTTAATTGACAATACCTACAAGGTGGAAAGTTTTGATGCAGGGCAATTAGAACTGCTATATTTACCATTAAAGACTAGACAAATTTTAAGACTTGGAGACGGATAAATGAACGCCACATCAATTGCAAAACCAGTGATGTTGCCGCGCACACATGGTAGGCCAACTAGATTGTGCGCTAGTTTGCTCATCATCACTTTTCTCAGTAGTTGCGTTGCAATCCCGACAAACCGCGCAGCATCATCAAAAGTAAA
The DNA here is from genome assembly GCA_043735225.1 of Methylotenera sp. Classification (GTDB taxonomy): domain Bacteria; phylum Pseudomonadota; class Gammaproteobacteria; order Burkholderiales; family Methylophilaceae; genus Methylotenera_A. The sequence continues at coordinate 12,447 of JAYTEL010000145.1, forward strand.
AGATAGCTCCACACTAGAATGGGTTGCACAATTAAAAGAAGCATCTACACAACATCCAGAGATAAAAGCTTATCGCGTTGATTATTTGCGTGAAAGAGAACGGGCGGTTAACACAACGCTGCTTAATGCAAGCAATGCCTTAAATAAAGGCAGTTTAGACGAGGCCGAAACTTTATACAGCTCTGTATTGACTACGGATGCCGAGAATGCACAAGCAAAGCTTGGCTTAATTGAAATAGACCGTTACAGGCGCCGTTTAGCAGCCATTATTGCGGCGCAAGAGGCCATTAGCCGCGATGATTTTGAGGCTGCGCACAACGCTTTGCAAGGCGTATTAATAGAAAGCCCAAATGATAAAGAGGCGCTGGATTTGAGCCGTCAAATTGATAAAGCGCGCTATACAACCGAGAGCTTAAATCAAATACCAGAAATGAGCGCAGCTTACAAAAAACCTATTTCGCTGCAATTTAAAGACGCCAATCTTAAAATGATATTTGAAGCAATTTCAAGAACCACAGGGCTAAATATCTTAATAGATAAAGATTTAAAAGCAGATTTAAAAGCCACGGTTTTTGTTAAGCAAGCCACGGTTGAAGATACCATTAGCCTAATTTTGTTGCAAAATCAGTTAGAGAAAAAAATCATAAACGACAATACGCTATACATTTATCCCGCTACGCCATCAAAATTAAAAGAGCATCAAGATTTAATTATTCGCACTTTTCAGCTGACCAATGCCGATGCTAAACAAATGCAGGTGCTGCTTAAAACCATGATTAAAGCCAAAGATGTATTTATTAACGAAAAATCTAATTCATTGGTGATGCGTGATACCCCAGAAGCGGTGGCGCTAGCGGCAAAATTGATTGCAGCGCAAGATGTAAACGAGCCAGAAGTAATGCTAGAAATGGAAGTGTTAGAGGTTTCGTCAAGTTTGCTTACGCAAATTGGTATTGATTACCCTGATAGAGTGTCTTTTACGGTGGGCGGAACGCGAGATACTTTTAATCCTGTTACTGGAATAACCACCACAAACCCTGTCACGCAGACCTTAGATAGCTTAAGACGTATTAATAAATCACAGATTTTTGTGAGCCCAACCCTTGGCATTACCCTTAATCTTAAAAAAACAGATGGCGAAATTAACACGTTGGCTAATCCGCGCATTCGCGTGCGTCAGCGCGAAAAAGCCAAAATTTTAATTGGCTCAAGGTACCCAATTATCACCAATACTGTTACGCCTTCTACCGGCACGCCAGTGGTAACGGGCAGCATTCAATACATAGATCTTGGCCTTAAATTAGAGGTTGAGCCGGATATTCACATTGATGGAGAGGTGGGTATTAAAACGGGCTTAGAGGTGAGTAGCCTTGGTGAGATAGTGTTTTCTGGCAAAGGCACCGCGGGCGAAACCCAAGCACCTGTTATTAACACGCGCACCGTTAACACCGTGCTGCGCCTTAAAGATGGTGAAACACAGGTGTTAGCAGGTTTAATTAATAATGAAGAGCGTGAAAGTGCTAATAAAGTGCCAGGTTTGGGTGATATACCCATACTTGGGCGCTTATTTTCTAATCATGGACGTAACAAAAATAAAACCGAACTCATTTTAGCCATTACGCCGCGCATCATTCGCAATATTCTTCAGCCCGATGCTGATATTGCCTCGTATTGGTCTGGCACTGATACTAGTGTGCGTAGCAGGCCTATTACGGTGCAAAAAATTCAAAGTATTAGCATGGATAATAAAGCGCCTAGCCTACTACCAAACGAGAGTAACGTTTCGCTACAACCTAGCGCAATTCAAGCAAGCGAGGCACTACCTAATGCAAGGCAGCCCAGTGCCAGACAGCCCAGTGCCAGACAGCCCAGTGCAAGGCAGCCCAGCGCAAAACAATCCAGCTCAAAACAAATCAACCAAAGGCAAGCTAATCCAACTCAACCAAGCACTACTCAATCAAGCGAAAATGCGCAGCCATCTCGCAATTTGCAACCTGCGCTTGAAGATCAGGCAATTGATATTGATAGCATTCTAAACGATACTTCCTCGCCGGTTAATCGCATTATCGTGCCAAGTACTGGCCTAGTAATTGAGCCGACAGAGGCCGATGCGGCCGCTATTGCAAATGGAACATCAGCAACTACGCAAGCTGCGCCGCCCGCCCCGCAAAAAGGGCCAGCATCCAGCACAACCAGCAACGGCGCGCCTTATGTTGTGCCACGCGGCGCGGTCAATCCAAATGGTACTGGTTCAACAGGATCAGTCATCACGCCAGGCTTGCCGTTGCAATAAATTCAGCAACCTTAAACTACTATCAGCACATAGACAAAATTGAGCCAACATGAAGCCGCGCAGCGCCCATAAAGCCAACGGATTTACCTTAATCGAGCTGGTTATATCGCTGGCGATTTTGGCTTTAATTGCCACTATGGCAATGCCGATGGGCGAAGTGATTGTGCAGCGCAATAAAGAGCAGGCGCTTAAGCATGCACTGCGCGAAATCCGCACCAGTATTGACGCTTACAAGCAAGCTTATGATGATGGCCACATGATTAAAAAAGTGGATGAAACGGGCTATCCGCCAACGCTAGCGGTGCTTGAAGACGGCATGATAGATGCTAAAAGTCCTGACGAAAAAAAAATATATTTTATTCGCAGAATACCGCGCGACCCATTTGCAGCGGCGGATATTCCTGCCAAAGAAACCTGGCAATTACGCAGCTATGAAAGCAGCGCTACTAATCCGCGCAGTGGCAAAGATGTGTTTGACGTGATATCCCAAGCGCAAGGCAAGGGTTTAAATGGCATTGACTATAAAGATTGGTGAAGACTGTGGTTTGTAAAAATAAAGATTGTTAATGATTAATACGCAAAAATATGGTGTGGGTTTTACGCTGATAGAGTTGTTGGCAGTGATGGTTATTATTGCCTTATTGCTGACGATTGCCGCGCCCAAATATTTTAACAGTGTCGATCGCTCGCGCGAGGCAATTTTGCGCCAAGATTTAGCCACTATACGCGAGGCTGTAGATAAATATTATAGCGATACTGGCGTGTATCCAGACGCATTAACAGACCTCACTAAAAAGAAGTATTTGCGCAGCATTCCGCGCGACCCGATTACCGATAGCGAAGAAACTTGGCTGATAATAGCGCCTAATAATGATGCCAAAGGTGCAGTTTACGATGTAAAAAGCGGCGCGGCTGGCAATGGCGCTGATGGCACGGCGTATGCAGATTGGTAAATTGATGCGGCCTCATTCTCATTGCAATCAACAAGGTTTTACCTACATTGGTGTGCTGGTCATTTTGGCGGTAATGATGATGGCCTTAGGCGCAGTTTCACAAGTATGGCACAGCGTGATGCAGCGCGAAAAAGAACAAGAGTTACTGTTTATTGGCCACCAGTTTCGCGCCGCAATTGGCCAGTATTATGTGCAGTCGGGCGGCCGTTATCCAGTAAATTTAGAGGCTTTGCTAGAATCAAACGACATTGGCTTGACAGGCGCTGGTGCTAAAAAAAATCGATTTTTGCGCAAAATTTACTATGACCCAATCACTAACCAAAGCAACTGGGGCTTGATAATGGGGCCAGACAAAAGAGTGCAGGGTATCTATAGCCTTTCTGAAGAAAAGCCATTTAAAACAACTGGTTTTATGAATGCAGACGCAGATTTAGAGTTGGCAGAAAAGTACATTGATTGGCAATTTAAATATGTTCCAAAAGCAAAAGCAAAGCAACGCCAATAGCCACCTGATGATTTTGGTTAATGAGTGCGCACAATTTTGTGACAATCACTAACAATATTTAATAATTAGCAAAAAACTAACCCGTTAATAAATATGCACAAAAAATATCGAATTTTAATTGTAGAAGACCATACTTTGCTGCGCGAAGGCTTAAGCACCATGATTGCATCTGATCCAATTTTAGAAGTGGTGGGCGGTGCAGATAATGGATTGGACGCGGTGCGCCAAGCAGTTGCGCTTGTGCCTGATCTAATACTCATGGACATTAATATGCCAGTAATGAACGGCACAGAAGCCTTAATAGATATCAAAAAGCGTGAGCCAAGCATAAAAGTGATGATGTTAACCGCACACAAAGCAGAGGAATATGTTCGCGATTGTTTACAATCTGGCGCAGACGGCTACGTGCTAAAACATGCTACCCGTGAAGAACTAATGGCTGCGATTCACAAAGTGCTTGGCGGCAAAACCTATTTATCGCAAGCGGTTTCAGACCAAATTGTAATCGGTTACAAGGGTTGCAATAACGCCTACACAAAAACAGCCTGGCAATCGTTATCTGCGCGCGAGCGTGAAGTGCTTAAATTGGTGGCAGAAGGTAACACCAATAAAGCGATTTCAAATTTAATTTGCATTAGCGTTAAAACGGTGGAAAAACACCGCTCTAATTTAATGAAAAAATTAAATATGCATAATTCGGCCGCGTTAACTGCTTATGCGATTGAACAAGGCTTATTGGTTAAAAATTAAATGGTGGTCAGTATTT
>JAYTEL010000146.1:0-2782 GCA_043735225.1 Methylotenera sp.
ATATTTGAAAGCCGCGATTTTAAATCGTCTAAATTCTCACTCAAGCAAAAAATCGCCATCACTTCACTGGCAACGGTAATATCAAAACCCGATGTTTTATCGCCATATTGATGATGCAGCGTAATGTGCCGCAAAGCGCGGTCGTTCATATCTAGGCACGGCTTCCACGAGATGCGATGCACGTCGATTTGCAGCGCGTTACCGTGGTAAATATGGTTATCAATCAGCGCGGCAAGTAAATTATTGGCGGCAGTAATGGCATGAAAGTCACCTGTAAAATGTAAATTGATGTTTTCCATCGGCACAACTTGAGACTTTCCGCCGCCTGTAGCGCCGCCCTTCATACCAAACACCGGGCCAAGCGATGGCTCGCGCAAACAGGCTATTGCTTTTTGTCCAATGTGATTAAATGCGTCGGCCAAGCCAATCGTGGTAGTGGTTTTACCCTCGCCTGCTGGCGTGGGACTAATGGCGGTGACTAAAATAAGTTTACCTATAGCTTGAGATGCGGCATTTTTATGTAACTTATTTAAATAGTTAGCGCTTAGCTTAGCTATTGTGTGGCCGTATGGAATTAAATCTTCTGATGCAATACCTAGCGTGCTAGCAACATCAATAATTGGCTTAAGCTGCGCGGCTTGGGCAATTTCAATATCGCTTAACATGCAACCACTTTGCATACGCTATCTGCCTTTAAAAATGCTGCCCAATACGCCGCGAATAATTTGTCGGCCAAGCTGCGAGCCGATGGCGCGAGCTGTCGATTTTGCCGCGCTTTCAAATATGGTGTCAGAGCGGCTAGTTGATTTTTTAGTCGCATCGCCGCCAGAATTACCCCCGCCAAACAGCCCACCCCAATTAAAGCCCCTGTCTTCATTTGACGCGCCTTCCCCAGCTGGTTGATTGGCGGCTGCCGTTTCTGCAGCGCGAGCCTTAAGCACTTCGTAAGCAGATTCCCGATCCACTTGTTTTTCATACACACCTGCCACTAACGAGTTTTGCATCACCACCGCACGTTCTGCGTCGGTAATTGGCCCTATTCGGCTTTGCGGCGGGATAATAAAAGCACGTTCTACCGGCGTTGGAATACCTTTTTCATCCAAAAAGGAAACCAAAGCTTCGCCAACGCCAAGCTCGGTAATCGCCGTCGCAACATCCACTTTAGGGTTACTTCTAAAGGTTTCAGCGGCCGATTTCACCGCTTTTTGGTCGCGCGGCGTAAATGCGCGTAAGGCATGCTGCACGCGGTTGCCCAGCTGGCCCAATACAATATCAGGAATATCAAGCGGGTTTTGGCTAACAAAATAAACGCCAACGCCTTTGGAGCGCACCAAACGAATCACTTGCTCAATTTTTTGCAGCAAGGCTGGCGGCGCGTCGGTAAATAGTAAATGCGCTTCGTCAAAAAAGAATACTAGCTTTGGTTTTTCTAAATCGCCCACCTCGGGTAGTTTTTCAAACAGCTCTGAAAGCAGCCATAATAATAAAGTCGCATACACTCTTGGCGCGTTAAATAGCTGGTCGGACGCCAAAATATTAACCACGCCGCGACCGTTTGAATCGGTTTGCATCAAGTCGTCAAGGTTAAGCGCAGGCTCACCAAAAAACAAATCGCCACCTTCCGTTTCTATCTGCAATAATGCCCTTTGCAGCGCGCCAACGCTGGCGGCCGAGATATTGCCGTACTGCGTTTGATATTCTGCCGCGTGCTCGGCCGCATGCTGCGCCATGGCGCGTAAATCTTTTAAATCCAGCAGCAGCCAGCCTTTATCATCGGCAATTTTAAAAATGCTGTTAATGACGCCGCCTTGCACATCGTTTAAATTGAGCAAGCGCGCCAGCAATAACGGCCCCATGTCGGCGATTGTGGTGCGCACTGGATGGCCTTTTTTGCCGAATACATCCCAAAAAGTCACGGGCGAGGCTTGCGGTGTAAAGTCAGTCAAACCAAGCTGCGCAATACGTGCATCCACTTTTAGATTGCCGCCGCCCGCTTGACTCATGCCTGCTAAATCGCCCTTCACGTCAGCCATAAAGACTGGCACACCTAGCGCCGAAAAACCTTCTGCAAGTGATTGTAAGGTAACGGTTTTACCAGTACCTGTTGCGCCAGCAATTAAACCGTGGCGATTAGCCATTTTGGGTAAAATATATTGAAAAGTTTCTGCTTTTGCAATGCGGATGGGTTCAGCCATTAAGTTCTCGTCATTCTCAGTATAAAATTAGTCAAAATATTAATTTAATCAAATATCGCCATTGCGCGCTTTGCTAATTAGCAAAATTAATGCTTCTTCCAACTGTTGTGCAGAATTTTGTGCGCGATGCGTTGGATTTTTTATGCTTTTCAAATCATAAGTTGGTCGCGCTAAGCCAATGAATAATTTGGGTATTTTGTTGGCGTCTGGCTTTTCGTACAGCGCTATTCTGCAAGGCGCAAACACCAAAAATTCAGGATGATCCAAAAAAATACCGGTGCCCATTGTTAAATTGCACAGCGCATGCACTTCTTTTACACCTTGCGGATCGACCCCGCGCGCTTTTATATGATCGCCAATTGGGAAGTTTGCCGGGTTCACAAAATTCATGCCTTCTGACACGCTTTTTAGGCTATCTACCACATCTTGGTAACTAACGCCCTCTTTCACTGGCACTTCATAAATTGCGCTAGTTAAATCGACGGCTGGCATGCCGCTTGGCACGGTTATTTGCTTGGTTTGTGTAGCAATTTGTTGACTAGCACACGCCGTTAATACCAATTGCAGCAACAGCCCCGCAACTATCA
>JAYTEL010000147.1:0-13268 GCA_043735225.1 Methylotenera sp.
ATTGAGCATGGTTTGGTCATCACGATTAAAACGTAGCGCATCGCGTGTGGTGACAGGCAAGTTAATCATGCCAAATTTAAGTTTAGGGTCTGGCAATTGACCTTCTGCAACCGCCGCTTGGCGTGTTGAGGCCGCCGCATCGTCTAGCGACTGCAGCAAAGGTTGGCTTTGGGTAGCCAATTGAATGGCATCAGCAAGTGTTAGTGATTGATCTGCTTTCGCAGCAAAAGTAGCCAATAATTGCCAGCTTAAAAGCAGGCAATTGCACAATAATCGGATATTCATAATGCACTCCTGTTACGTTTAAAAAGTTGGTCACGCCAAAAAATAGGCGTGACTAGGCTAATTAAGTAAGGAGTATGGGTGGGCGTTGCAGATTGGGTGGTGCGTAAGAAGTGTAAGTTTGGTTGTATGCAACGATGGCCTGCGAGCCAATTAATTCGGGCATAGTATGAATGGTTTGCGTGAGTGGTGTTATGAAACTTAAGTTTGCACATAGCGCGGCGCAAATGGTTTTACAGGCTGTGTTATGTTTGCAGCTGTCTTGCGTTGTAGTCATGCTAGCAATGTGCATGATATTTTTGTGCATATTAGCCATATGGCAAGGCTTATTGACGGATTGATGTTCACTCATTTGCGCTTGCATTATACGATTGCAGATGCTCATATTGGCTGCAGCAAAGCCTTGCAGCGGTATTAATACCAGCAAAAAACAAGCAAAAAAACGTGACAAATAACGCAACATAACTTAAGAATAACTTAAATAGGCCTTAAATTCAAGTAGCTGTCGAGTCGATTGACGAGTATCGAATATCAATTACTTCAAATTCATCCACACTTTTTGGCGTAATCACTTTTATCGTATCGCCCAAACCTTTGCCCAGCATAGCTTTTCCCAATGGCGACACCCAAGAAATGCTGCCATTAGTTGGGTCTAACTCATCTTTACCCACAATACGATAGGTCGTTTGCGTATCATCCGCCAGATTAAATAAGCTAACCCAAGCACCAAAAAACACTTTTTCGAGATGTTGTTGCAAGCTTGAATCAACGATTTCGGCTAAATCCATCCGTCGCATTAAATGTTTGCAGCGGCCGTCAATTTGGCGTAGGCGGCGCTTGCCATATATATAATCACCATTTTCACTGCGGTCGCCATTGCTGGCCGCCCAAGATACCGTGCGCACTACTTCAGGACGTTCTATTTTATACAAGGCATGAAACTCTGCCTGCAAGGCGGCAAATCCTTGCGGGGTGATGTAGTTTTTTTCGTCATTAATGGCTAACTGCTGTACGCGCGTCATATAGAAAATAATTGAATATGTAAAAGTTTTAACTAATTTTTAAATGCAATTAAATTACTTATCCATCACCATCACATTTTTTACAAAATAGCTGGTTTCGCCAAAACAACTGCTGGGAATGCCTTTGTGTTCTTCATAGTTTAAACTGACGCGTTTACCGATAGAGTCGTTAATGCTTTTTGCAACGCCCGAATCTTTCACTGTAAACATAAACTTTTCTGCTTGCGTGCCCGGCATTGAAACCAACACTAATTCGCCCTCAAACGTTTTGCAAACAAAACCTTTTTCAGATAGTTTTTGCACATAACCAACGCGCTCACCACTGGAATACACCCAGTTAAGCGCGCCCCACGTGTAAGCTGCAAATAGCGCGATTGGTATTAACAACAGCCAAATAAACACTTTAAACAACTTCCCAATTTTAGAGATGGGTTTTGTAATTAAATCCGCCATAACACTTCCTTTTTTATTGATGCAATTCACATATTTTAACACTACTGTTGCCTAACGCTACTTAAGCACCGCAAATTCCAATAAAATGTGCGCATGCAAGCCACACTAATTTTATGCCCTACTGCCCGCTTGGTGCGCGCTATACAGTCTGATATTGCTAAAACCAATATTGCAAAACGCCAGTTGCAGTGGCATAGCGCACCTGTGCAAACGCTATCAAACTGGCTAGATGGCGTAATTGAAACTGCATTACTAGCCGGCAATATTGCAGGCAATGTAAGTCAGCCGCCAGCCTTGCTTGCGCCGCTCTATGAGCAATTGCTGTGGGAGGACGTCATCACGCAATCGCTTAAAAAAAATACCTTTGGTGATTTGTTTGATGTATCTGGCTTGGCCGCTGCGGCGATGGAGGCGAATCGCTATATGATAGCTTGGCATTTGCAAGTGCCGCGTGAGTTTCAAGCGGAGGAATCACGCCAATTTTTGCATTGGCAACGCTTATTCTCGCAGCGCTGCCAGCAACTTAATGTGCTAGAAGGCGTGCGTTATTTTGATTGGCAACTTAATTGCCTAGAACTAAATCGGCAAGTACCGTCAGATATGCAGCTGCCAGCGCGTATTGCTTTTGCTGGATTTGACCAAACCGCGCCGCAAGAGCAACGTTTGCGCGAGATTTTATTGAAGCGCGGCGTAGCAGTAACTGAATATTTAATCGCAAGCGCTAAGCCTGCAATAACCCAGCAAATTAGTTTAGATAATATTGACGCCGAATGCCGCGCGGCGGTTGCTTGGGCAAAGGCTTTTTTAATAGAAAAGCCAACTGCAAAGCTTGCAATCGTATCGCCTAAACTTAGTGAAATTCGCAGCCAAATGGCCGATTTGTTAGATGACACCTTATACCCCGCTAGCATGCGCCCTAGTTTGTTTGATACACCAAAAAACTATAATTTTTCTCTCGGTACACCGTTAAGCCAGCAGCCCATTATTCAAGCCGCACTTAATTTGCTGCGACTATTGAGCGCTTTTGAGGTGCAACAAACCGATATTTCGGCTGTATTGCTGTCACCATTTTGGTCAGCCAATCAACAAGAGGCTGACGCCCGCGCTATGTTGGACGCCAAAATGCGCGAAAAACTGCCGCTGCAGTTATCACTGTCACGCCTAATCGAGTTTGCGCAAAGACAGCATGACAATGGCCTTAATATTACGCAGCTGTTAGTGCATTTAAAATATGCAATGACCCTTTCTAGCGCGCGCGCCATGCCCGCGCAATGGGCGCAAAACTTTGATGCACTGCTTGCCAGTGTTAATTGGCCAGGCCAGCGTAGTATTAATAGCCTTGAATTTCAAACCATTAATGCTTGGCAAAAAGCCTTGCAAAGCCTTGCAAAATTGGATGTTTTAGGCAAAAACTTATCGCCTAGCGAAGCAGTGCAACGCTTACAGCAAATATGCGCCGAGCAAGTGTTTCAAGCCGAAACCACAAATGAACCCAGCATCCAAATTATTGGCATTATGGAGGCGCTAAGTGCGCCCGTAGATGCCATATGGGTATTGCAGATGAATGACCATATTTGGCCGCCGCCTGCGCGCCCTAATCCGCTGCTACCAGCCAATATACAGCGCGCTGCCAAAGTACCAGGGGCAGATAATCATATTCAAACTGTATTTGCGGCTAATATCCATCAGCGTTTATTTCACTCGGCAGCCTCCATTATTTTTTCGAGCAGCCAAACAGAAGGTGAATCGCAGCTGCGCGTTTCACCGCTTATTAATGGCATATCAAGTTTAGCAAGTGCGCCGATTGCAACTACTTTGGCCGAGCAATTGAGCTTGCTTAATTTTAGCGTAAACAATAATGCCCATTTAACTCAAGTGGTTGATCATATTGCGCCGGCCATCCAATCTGGCGACCATGTATCGGGCGGAACAGGGTTAATTAAAGCGCAAGCCATCTGCCCCGCTTGGGCATTTTATCAATATCGGCTGGGTGCAAAAGCGTTAAAAACACCTAGCAATGGCTTAGATAATTTGGACCGCGGATCGCTAGTACACGCAGTTTTAGAGCGATTTTGGCGACCTACTGAATTTAAATTGCTTGTTAATCAATTTCGTCATTTTGCAGATTTGCGCGACATGACAAATGACGAGTTTACAAAAGCCATCAATGTTGCCATTAAGCACACGTTGCAAGACTTTGCTGATAAAACCAATGTTGCATCTAAAACTGTGTTATCGCTTGAGCATGAACGGCTTTACAAGCTAATTGGCGCTTGGTTAACGCATGAAAAAGACCGTAATCTCGCTTTTAGAATTGTTGATTGCGAAGCCGAGCGAAAAATACCAATTTGCGGCCTAGAAATTACTCTAAAAATCGACCGAATTGTGCAATTAGAAAACGGTGGATTAGAACTAATTGATTACAAAACTGGCCAAGAACCTAAAATGACCAGTTGGAGTGATGCGCGAATAACCGAGCCGCAACTACCAATTTATGCCAGTTTTTGGGCGGCTTCTACAGGTGATCATATGGCTATATCTAGCGTGCAATTTGGCTGGATAAAAATTGTCGATCACGCATTTATCGGCGTTTCAACAGAAAACTTTGATACCGAATTAGATAAACGCAAACCCAAGTTTATTCAACAATTTGCTGATTGGCAAAGTTTATTAAGCCACTGGAAAGCCAGCATTGAAGCCATTGCAGAAGAAATTAAAATGGGTGAAGCAGCAGTGCGCTTTGATAATGAAAACGATTTAATATATTGCGAAGTATTGCCGCTGTTAAGACTGCCAGAACGCCAATTACAGTTTGAACGCTTTCAAAAAGTTAGCCCGCAAAAGAGTAACGCTTGATGACACAAGATTTATTTTTGAAGGTAGATGCCGAAAACCGCCTAAAAGCACTTGAGTTAAGCTCATTTATTGTCGAAGCACCGGCCGGCGCTGGCAAAACCGAGCTGTTGACGCAGCGCTTTTTAAAGCTGTTGCCCACGGTAAAACAGCCAGAAGAAATGATCGCGATTACGTTTACCAATAAGGCGGCGGCTGAGATGCGGCTGCGCATTTTAGATAGCTTAATAGCCGCTGCAAACCAAAATAAACCCACAGAGGCGCATAAGCAAATTACCTATGAACTGAGCTTGCAGGCCTTGCAGCATGCGGCTATGCTCAATTGGCAATTGATAGAAAATCCAGCGCGTTTACGCATTTTTACCATTGATAGCCTGTGTGCGCATTTGGCCCGGCAAATGCCGCTGATGAGCCGTTTTGGCGCGCAGCCGCGCATGACCGATCATGCCGATGCACTGTATAAAATGGCGGCCGAGCAAACGCTGGCATTGCTAGAACACAAAGATTATAGCGAGCTAGTGAAGGACGCACTGCGCTATGTGGACAACGACGCAGCGCAGCTGACGAATTTGCTAGTGAACATGCTAGCTAAGCGCGATCAATGGTTATCGCACGCGCAAGGCGAAATTGATGCAAAACAACTGCAAAATACTTTGCAATATTTGATTGCGCAAGCTCTGCAAGCGGCCGAAAGAGCGGTGCCTATTGACTTGCAGCAGGTATTGATGCCAATTGCGCGCTTTGCGGCGTCTAATTTGTTGGCAGAAAATATTGCAAATGCAATGCCTTTAATCAATTGGCAAACGCCGCTGCAACCTTTGCCAGAAGACTTGAATCGCTGGCGCGCGTTGGCCGATTTGTTGCTTAAAGACAACGGCGAGCCGCGACTAACTGTCGATAAACGCCATGGGTTTCCCGCAACTGACGAAGGCAAAGCGCAAAAAATAACTTTATTAAAATCGATAGCTGCTATCGACAACCTTGCAGCCTTGCACAATGTGCGCGCATTGCCCAACTTTACTGATGATGCAACACACTTGCAAATCATCGTTACGCTTTCTAAGTTGCTTACTATCGCCGTGGCGCAATTGTGGCTAACGTTTCAGCGTGCGGGTGAGGTAGATTTCGTTGAAATTGCGCAGCGCGCAGTGCAAGCTTTAAGCGACAATGTGGGCGAAGACTACAGTGAACCCAGCGAGCTTGCCTTAAAGCTTGATTATCAAATTCAGCATTTATTGGTGGATGAGTTTCAAGACACCAGCCCCAGCCAAGTCAATTTGCTGAAACAGCTTACCCAAGGCTGGCAAAGCAATGATTCTCGCACGCTATTTTGCGTGGGCGATCCCATGCAATCTATTTATCGCTTTAGAAAAGCCAATGTTGGCTTGTTTATTAGCGCCGCAGCCGACGGCATTGGCGATATTGTGCTCAAAAAATTGCAGTTATACCGCAATAATCGCTCTTGCCCAGCCGTGGTGGATTGGATTAATTCGACTTTTGCAACTATCTTTCCTGCGCATGACAATGATGCGCAAGGCGCGATTAGTTACCGCCCGTTTATTGCAACAAAACTTGACGACAATGAGGCGGGCGTTAGCGTGCACGCCATTATTAAGCAAACTAATGAGTCGGCTGATATTGCCAGCCAGCGCGAAGCCGATACAATTATCAGCATTATTCAAAGCGAACAACAAGCCAATCCAAATAAAAAAATCGCCGTGCTGGTGCGCTCAAAAAAACATTTGGCTGCGCTGGTGACCAAGCTGCGCCGTGCACACACTGACATTCAATTTCAAGCAGTTGAAATTGAAGCGCTGCACGGCCGCCAAATTGTGCAAGATTTACTTAGCTTGACCCACGCCCTGCACCACCGCGCCAATCGTGTGCATTGGCTTGCGGTGCTGCGCGCGCCTTGGTGTGGCCTAACGTTGCACGATTTGCACGTCTTAGCTGGCAGCGATCATCATGCAACTATTTGGTCACTCATGCAAAATGAAGAAATCGTTAGTCAACTTGAAGGCGCCCGGCGACTAAAACACGTACGCGATATTTTTACAGAAGCCTTTGCCACTCAAGGCCGCATGACTACCAGCAAATGGCTGCGCGGCATATGGCTAATGCTTAACGGCGCCGCCTGCTTGTGGGAGCAGCCCGATATTATCGATGTACAAGCTTTTTTTGCCTGCTTGGATACGCTCGAGCGCAGTAATCAATTCTCGCCAGAGCGCATGGCAACCGAAATCACCAAGCTATATGCCGCGCCTGCTGTCAATGGTCAATACTTGCAAATGATGAGCATTCATAAATCCAAAGGATTAGAGTTTGATTGCGTGATTTTGCCTGGTCTAGGTGCAAGTGCAAGTGGCAATAATCGCGATAAACCATTAATTTTATGGGAATCAGTGACTGTTAACAGTGAATCACAATTACTCGCCGCGCCGTATGTGCCAAAGGGCTTTATGTCAAAAGCGTTACGCGATGAAACGGTGACCGCCTTTGACTATATTGAAACGTTAGAAAATGAGCGCGATGCGTTTGAGGCCGCGCGCGTGCTGTATGTGGCCGCCACCCGCGCCGAGCGCAAATTGCACTTGGTAGGCGTGGCTAATCAAAATGCAAAAGGTGAGATTAAACCCACTAAACATAGTTATTTAGATTTGCTGTGGAGCGCAGTTTCGCCTGAGTTTGAAACACGCGAACTACCACCAGCACCGCCCTTCGCGCCTGCGCAGCAATCTATGTTGGCAGAAGATACAATTGAAAACATCGCCAACTTTACACCTAACTTAATTCGGCTGAACGATTTGCAAATTCCGAGCATTTTGCAAATTGAAAACACAATAGCAGCCCAAATAAATAAGCCATTTTCTGCCCAAAATCAGACCAACCAAAATCAGCGAGTTAACTCACTCAATTTGGCTGCGCCTAATATTCACCAAAGCGCTGGCTCGTTAGCGCACTTATACATGCAAATGATTGCCAACGATGGTTTGGAGCAATGGCCTGCAAGCCGCATAGATGCTAGTGCCGCTGCCATGCGGTTTTGGCTAATGCAAAAGGGTCACGGCAAAAATGATGCTGAAAATATAGAAATTGAACAACAGATTTCGCTCATTATTGGCGCGCTTAATAAAACCATCATCCACCCGCTAGGCGCATGGATGCTCGCGCGTAGAGAATCTAGCCAAGCGGAACTTAGCATTACAACAATTGATGAAAATGCGCAAGCGCAAGAACAGCGCATTGATTTGACGTTTATTGAAAGTGAAGCGTGTGGTAAAAAAGTACGCTGGATTATTGATTATAAATTGACCGCTACTGATGACAATTTAACAAGTGCCGCACAATCCCACAAGCCACAATTGGCGCGTTATGCAGCGCTATTCGTACATGAAAGCTTGCCGATTAAAACAGCAGTTTTTTTTCTGAATGTAGGCAAATTAGTCGAGATCTAAACCACGCAACTTGTTATCGGTTATTCCATTATTTTAATTTGCTGGGTTCAATTATCACCTGAATGCAATAAATGTCTCACAAACACCCAAATCGCTGGCAAGCTTGGCACAATAATCAGCGCCAGAGCCACTAGAGAAAAATGGCTTTTAACCCAAGGATGATTACCGACTAAAAATCCTATTGTTGTAAGGCTGCACACCCAAAGAATGCCGCCAATCACATTATAGATGGCGAACCTAGGATAAGTCATTTGAGCAACACCCGCTACAAACGGTGTAAAGGTGCGTATGAACGGCATGAACCGTCCAACGACAATCGTAATAGGGCCATGTTTTTCATAAAACGCGTGTGTTTTATCAAATGCTTTTTTATTAAACCAGCGGGAGTCTTCCCATGAAAATACCTTTAGCCCAACCCGTCTGCCAACTGAATAATTCACTGCATCCCCTGCAATTGCAGCAATCGACAGTAAAATCATTAAAATGGGCAGGCTCATGCCGCCTAGCGAAGCAACTGCTCCAGCGACAAACAGTAGCGAATCTCCTGGCAGAAAAGGCATGACAACTACCCCTGTCTCCACAAAGATGATGGCAAATAACAATGCGTAGATCCATATTCCCCAAGTTACAGCTACCACTTCTAGGTGTTTATCCAGGTGTAAAAAAAGATCTACGATGCTTGAAAAGTCCATGATTTAGTTTCTATTAAAATCTATTAAAGTCTATTAAACAAATTCTTTTAGTAGCGATTTTACAAACTCTACCCGGTGCGCCAAGTTGCCAAACTGCGCGGTCACCCGCAACTTATCAGGCCCGTTCATGCGGCAGCGTCTATCGCGCTGCAATAAGTCCACCAATTTTATGGGGTCAAACATACTTTCAACCACGGCTTTAATGTTAAATTGTAGCTGAATCGCTGCCTCTGATGCATCAATTTTAATAATGCCCAGTGGCTTAGCCATAATACGCAGGCGGTGGCATGAAATAAGCGCTTCGCCTTGCTCAGCCAGCAATCCAAAACGGTCAATCAGCTCTTCTTGTAACGTGTCTAGCTCGTCATCAGTATTGGCATTTGCAAGGCGTTTATATAGCACCAACCGCTCGTGCACATCGGGGCAGTAATTGTTGGGCAACAGCGCTGGCACATGCAAATTGATTTCGGTCGTCACGCCAAGCGGCGCATCTAAATCGGGCTCTTTACCGGCTTTTAACTGTTTTACCGCGTGATTTAACATATCAGAATATAGCTGAAAACCAATTGCTTGCATCTCGCCGCTTTGACTGTCGCCAAGCAATTCGCCCGCGCCGCGAATTTCTAAATCGTGCATGGCTAGATGAAAGCCTGCGCCTAAATCTTCTAATAATTGAATGGCATCAAGGCGCTTTTGCGCTTGCGGCGTAATGTTGCGCTCTGGGTCGGTGAGCAAATACGCATATGCTTGGTGATGGCTGCGGCCCACCCGTCCGCGTAATTGGTGCAACTGCGCCAAGCCAAACATATCGGCGCGATTCATAATAATGGTGTTGGCGGTGGGCACGTCAATGCCTGTTTCAATAATCGTCGTACACAGCAAAATATTGCTGCGCTGCTGATAAAAATCACGCATTACATATTCCAGCTCGCGCTCGCGCAATTGGCCGTGGGCAATGGCTATGCGCGCCTCTGGCACAATTTTTTCAAGCTTTTCTTTTTGCACAAAAATGGTATCAACCTCGTTATGCAAAAAGTACACTTGGCCGCCACGCTTAAATTCGCGCATCACCGCTTCGCGAATAATGCCGTCTGAATAGTAAGTGTGAAAAGTTTTAATGCTAAGGCGCTTTTGCGGCGGCGTGGCAATCACGCTAAATTCGCGCAAACCTTCCATCGCCATACTTAGCGTGCGCGGAATTGGCGTGGCGGTTAGCGTTAACACATCCACTTCTGCCCGCAGCGCTTTCATTTGCTCTTTTTGGCGCACACCAAACCGGTGCTCTTCATCTAAAATCGCTAGGCCTAAATTTTTAAACTTCACATCTTTTTGAATGAGGCGATGCGTGCCAATAATGATGTCTATTTTGCCAGTTTTTAAGCCATCAAGTGCTTCTGCAATTTCTTTGGCGCTTCTAAAGCGTGATATTTCGGCTACTTTAATTGGCCATTCGGCAAAGCGGTCGCAAAAGTTTTGGTAATGCTGTTCGGCAAGCAACGTCGTTGGCACTAATACCGCCACTTGTCTGCCGCCCATCACGGCCACAAAAGCTGCACGCAGCGCTACTTCTGTTTTACCAAAACCCACATCGCCGCACACTAGCCTATCCATTGGCCGGCCAGATTGCATGTCTTTGATGACGTTTTCGATGGCTTCTAGCTGATCGGGCGTTTCTTCAAATGGAAAACCTTCGCAAAACGCTTCGTAATCTTTCAAACTAAGCGTAAACGCATGACCGCGCCGCGCTGCACGCTGGGCGTATAAATTCAGCAGTTCAGCTGCGGTATCGCGGATTTGTTTAAGTGCTTTTTTCTTGGCTTTTTCCCACTGTCCAGACCCTAAACGATGCAGTGGCGCGCTTTCTGGCGGGCCGCCAGAGTAGCGTGAAATCAGGAATAATTGCGAAACGGGCACATAAAGTTTATCGTCGCCAAAATATTCCAGCAGCAAAAATTCGGTTTCACCTTCGCCAAAATCTAAATTTATTAGGCCTTTATAACGCCCTACGCCGTGCTGTTCGTGCACAACCGGGTCTAAAATGCGCAGCTCGGATAAATCTTTAAGCATGCCTTCGGTATTGCGTACTTTTTCTTTCACGCGTCTGCGCTGTTGGCGCACGGTGGCAGCGTACAGTTCGGCTTCTGTAATCAGCGAAAACCCGCCTCCCCCTTTAAAGGGGAGGGCTAGGGTGGGGGTAGAAATCTTGCTTAACTTAGCAACCTCACCCCCATCCCCGTCTTCCCCCTGATTGGGGGAAGACGTAAAAGTAAAACCAGAGTGCAATGATGACACACCCAGCATTACTTGCTCAGTCGACTGATCAAAATCTGCCCAAGTCTCGCAAGTGCCAATTGTTAGGCCATGCTGGGCAAATAACTGCGCCATTGTTTCGCGCCGCCCTAGGCTTTCTGCCGTGATTAATACGCGAGAGTTGGACGATTCAATAAAATTTTGTAGCTTGTGCAGTGGTTGCTCGGCTTTACGTTCAATATCTAGGGCAGGCAAGCCATTATCAGGTTCTAATTGTGCATTAACCACAGCAAAACTTTGCGTTTTCGCAAAAAACTCATCGGTTTTAATCAATAAAATTTCTGGCTTTAAAATTGGTTTTTCTGAGTCATGCGCCATTAATTTATAGCGTGACCCGGCATCAAACCAAAAACTTTGCGCGGCTTTATCCAGCTTGCCATGCAAGCAAATGACCGCATCTTTATTCAGGTAATCAAAAAGTGTGGCAGTTGCATCAAAAAACAGCGGCAAATACCATTCAATACCGCCGCTAGCGGTGCCTTTGCTGACATTTTTGTAAATAGTCGCGCGCTGCGGATCGCCTTCAAACTGCTCGCGAAAATTGCTTCTAAATTTAGCGATACCGCTTTCATCAAGCGGAAACTCGCGCGCCGGCAGCAAACGAATTTCTGGCACGGGGTAAAGACTGCGCTGCGTGTCGACATCAAAAGTGCGAATACTTTCAATTTCATCATCAAACAAATCAATACGGTATGGGAACACACTGCCCATGGGAAATAAATCAATTAAGCCGCCGCGCACACTAAACTCACCAGGACAGACAACTTGTGAAACATGATGATAGCCCGCCTGCGCGCATTGATGGCGCAGCGCTTTTAAATCGAGCTTTTGATTTTTTGCCAGCATAAAAGTATGCCCTGCAAAGTAGCTAACAGGCGGCAAACGCAGCAAAGCAGTGGCAATTGGCACAATCACCACATCGCATTGATTTTGGCTAATTTGGTATAAAGTGGCCAATCGTTCAGAAATTAAATCAGGATGTGGCGAGAACACATCAAACGGCAGCGTCTCCCAATCGGGCAGTAAATTAATTTTTAATTCGGGCGCAAAGTAAGGGATTTCTTCTAGTAAACGCTGCGCTTCAAACGCGTTTGATGTAATCACAACCAGACATTGTTTTGTTGTATTAAGGCGACATGAAAGTAATGCTAGAGATAAGCTATCTAAGCCATTGGCAGCATACGAAAAACGGGTTGAATGGCCTAAAGTTGGGGTTAAAACTTGCATGAATGGGCGCAATAAAACTTGGATAAACACAAAAAGATGCCTATTATAACTGTAACGTTAGTGCAAAATTAGCTTTAAAGATAATATAAGTTTAGGTAAAAAATAATGTACGTAAGCTTAATTAACCATAAAAACCAGCGAAATAAACTGGTGATTTAAACTGGTGATTTAAATTGATGATAAAAACTGGTGATTAAAACAGTCATAAAATCAGTCATTAAAAAATTAGTCATAAAACCAAGCAGCAAAACCAAGCAACAAAACCCATGGAGACTTGTTAATGGACGCTATTACTGTAAATGATAAGCAAGTTGTTGCGATTCACGCTGCAAACATGGTCAAAAATGGCATGATAATTGGCCTTGGCACGGGTTCTACGGCCAATTACTTTATTGAGGAGCTTGCGCGCCGTCAAGCACAAGAAAACCTTACAGTCACGACCATAGCCAGCTCTACCATCAGCATGATTAAAGCGCAAAGTTTGGGCTTACATGTGATTGCATTAACCCAAGTTTCTGAAATTGATTTATACGTGGACGGCGCGGATGAAATTACGCCAGACATGAGCCTACTTAAAGGCCGAGGTTACGATTTAGTGTTAGAAAAATTATTGGCAAAAGCTGCTAAAAAATTCATTGTAGTGGCCGATAAAAGCAAATTAGTGGACCATATTGGCACCAACTATGCCATACCAATTGAAGTAATGCCATTGGCTTGGAAAGCGGCTAAACGTAGCTTAGAAGCCGCTGGCGGCGTGGGTGATTTACGTCAGAACGTTGCAAAAGATGGTTTGTCTATAAGCGCGCACGGAAGCTTAGTGCTGGATATGCGGTTTGACAAAAATATAGCTGAAGAAGCACTGAATCATTTAATCAACAACACACCTGGCGTGGTAGAACATGGCATCTTTCGCGGTTTGGCCACTACTATTTTAATTGCTGATAACGGCAGTATTAGCGAGCTTCCAAATACAT
>JAYTEL010000148.1:0-12480 GCA_043735225.1 Methylotenera sp.
CACTTACCAAGCCCGCATGGCGGCGGCACCATTTCGCTCGCCGAGCGCCAGCAATTTGCTCAGCGTGACAAAATTAAAGCGCTAGAAGATCGCTTTGCCGAACTGGTATTAAATGCACGAGAGAATGACGCGATTGCCAATAAAATACATACTTTTAATGTAGAGTTACATCGTGGCAAAAATTTTGACGAGATAGAACAACTTGTTAGCGCGCTTTTGCCCGAGCATTTTAATTTAACAGATACTTGCTTGCGCTTATGGGCCGCGCCGCGCGATGCAATAACCAATGTCAACTTGGTGTTTAGCAATGTGGGTGATGATACCAAGGCATGGGTAGAAGCATTAAAAACGCCGTATTGCGGTAAGCCGCCAGCCATTGTGGCAGATGATTGGTTTATTGACCCGGCTGCGTCAATTGCGATTATTCCTTTAAATTTATCACAATCAATTGGATTTTTAGCGCTGGCGAGTGACGATGAAAACCGCTTTTTTGACGAGATGGGTACCGATTTTTTAGCTAAAATTGGTGAAATTTTAAGCGCAGCTTTATCGCGTTATCTTGCCTAGCTTATAGTTTTTATTAAAATTTTATTAATGTGGATTTACTAACTGAATATTTAACTTTTTTAAATGTTGAGCGCGGCTTAAGCCCGCTCACCCGCGAAAATTACGCCCGTGATATTACGCAGCTGATTAAATTAGCTGACAAAATAGAATTAAATGCGTTACAAAACATCCATATTCGCCGTTTTATCGCGTCATTACATAGCAAGGGTTTAGGCGGCAAAAGCATTGCGCGTATGCTGTCAAGCTGGCGCGGTTTTTTTAAATTTTTGGTAAACCGTAAAAATTATGATGCAAACCCTGTTATTGGCTTACGCGCGCCAAAATCGCCCAAAACTTTGCCGCAAGTGCTTTCTATCGAGCAAGCTAGCAAGCTGGTGGATATAAGTGATAATGCGGTTTTAAGCGTGCGCGATCATGCGATTTTAGAGCTATTTTACTCCAGCGGATTACGGCTTTCTGAAGTGATTAATTTGAATATAGATGCGCTAGATTTTTCTGAGGGCACGGTGATTGTGACGGGTAAAGGTAATAAAACGCGCATTGTGCCGATGGGTAAACATGCAATAGATGCCATTCAACAATGGTTGCAAGTTAGAGTAAATTTCGCTACTGTCGATGCCGCAAGTAATGCCGCCAGCAAGGCCGTATTTATTGGCTTGCAGGGCAGGCGCGTTGGCGCACGTAATTTACAGCTTCGCTTAAAAGAATGGTCAATAAAGCAAGGTATTAACTCAAGCGTGCACCCGCACATGTTGCGCCACAGTTTTGCCAGCCACGTGCTACAAAGCAGCGGCGATTTGCGCGCCGTGCAAGAAATGCTCGGCCACGCCAACATTAGCACCACGCAAATTTACACGCACTTAGATTTTCAGCATTTAAGCAAAACCTACGATGCTGCGCATCCTCGCGCTAAAAAGAACTAGAGCCAAATAAAAGTAGCAGCCATAAAAATAGGCGCTAAAAAGATATTAAAAATAGTCTTTTAAACTATTTATTTATTTATATATCATAATCTTGTCTTTGTCATTTCATCAATCTTAAAGGAAACATCATGGAACACACCCTACCCGCGCTGCCCTATGCTAAAACTGCGTTAGCACCCCATATATCCGAAGAAACACTTGATTTTCATTATGGCAAACATCACCAAACTTATGCGACTAATTTGAATAATTTAATTAAAGGCACCGAGTTTGAGAGTTTGAACTTAGAAGAAATTATTAAAAAATCTTCTGCTGGCATTTACAATAACAGTGCCCAAGTGTGGAATCACACGTTTTTTTGGCACAGCATGAAACCCAATGGCGGCGGCGCAGCAACTGGCGCATTAGCAGATGCAATTAATGCAAAATGGGGCAGTTTTGATGCGTTTAAAACGGCTTTTCAAGCCTCCGCAGTAGGCAATTTTGGCTCTGGTTGGACATGGCTTGTTAAAAAAGCTGATGGCAGCGTAGATATTGTTAACATGGGCGCGGCAGGCACGCCGCTCACCACAGGCGATAAAGCCTTGCTGACCATTGATGTATGGGAACACGCGTATTACATTGATTATCGCAATGCGCGCGCAAAATATGTAGAAACGTTTTTAGCGAGTTTAGTCAATTGGGATTTTGCTGCGGCTAATTTTGCTTAAGCATTAAATATTATTTAATACAATAAAAAAGGCCACAAATGTGGCCTTTTTTATTATTGTTTGATGGATGAATGCGCTATGTAACACGCCCATATTTACTTTAACATAGAAGAAATGGTGCTTGCAGGCCAAGTGTGCGAATCCATCATCGCAGAATTGCCGCAGCTCACTTACCCGGGCCAGCTGATTCCTATGCCGATTGGCCCGCACCCGAAACCGATATTCAAAATTCACATTTTCTCGGCAGATATCAACTATGCAATGGTCTCGATTAAATCCTTGCGACAAGGGTTTTCTTTACCGATTCATCCTGTGCAGCACGATGAAATGGCCGCACATACAGATGGTGCAAGGTGGTTGAGCCAAAAAATTGCCGCTTAATTTAGATATTTTTAGGCAACTAAAATGTTAATTATGCTTAATTGAAACCTTAGCCAAACAGCACCAATCCCCACACCAAAAAGAAATTAGCCAGCGCCAAAAAAACCGCCGCGCTGCCAATATCTTTAGCGCGCTTGGCCAGTGGATGGCGTTCAATTGAGGTGTGATCGACCGACGCTTCGATAGATGAATTCAACAACTCCACAATCATCACCAACAAAACTGCACCTGCCAGCATGACTTTTTCGATATGGCTTTTACCCAAATAAAGCCCCAGCGGAATCAACACACAAGCCAAAAATACCTCTTGCCTAAACGCATCTTCATGCTCAAAAGCCGCCTTAAAACCCTCTGCCGAATAGCCAAATGCGTTAATTAAACGGCGCAATCCCGTTTTACCTTTAAATGGGCTTTCCATTATTACTTCCTAAAATATGCCTGTTTAACATGTTACTTTCACCTTCGTCATTCTGAGCGTTAGCGAAGAATGACGGCCTAAAGTCCAAGTGATAGGGTCGAAGCGCTTTTAAATGAATCAACATGCGTTATCATACTGTTTTTAGAACAAAACGAGTAACCTTATGGCACGCACTGTACATTGTATTAAATTAGGCAAAGAGCTAGACGGCATGGACTTCCCCCCCTATCCAGGCGAGCTGGGCAAACGTATTTATATGAGTGTGAGCAAAGAAGCCTGGGCAGCCTGGCTAAAACAACAAACCATGCTGGTGAACGAAAATCGCCTAAGCCTGGCCGACCCTGCCGCCCGTAAATATTTGAGCGAACAAACTGAGAAATATTTCTTTGGTGAAGGCGCAGATACAGCGAGCGGGTATGTGCCGCTAACAAAATAATATCGCCACTATTAGCTGATGTGGGATGTTTTTTGAATTCACGCGTCAGTTGCTTGATTCTACCGTCCCGTGTGGAGTAAAAAACTACCCTACAAAAACTGGCGCATGAAAACTAATCCAAGCGTTGCCAGCATTCTCTTGGTGAAATAATCAGTAATTTATCTACTCTACCTAGACCCAATAACTCTGCGTCACCTGTTACAAATGCCTCTACATTGGCATATAACGCACAGGCAATAATCCACGGGTCTTCTGTATCTTTTATCGGTAAATTGGGCGCAGTTTCTTGGGCAGAAATAACTTCCAGCAACCTTAATTCGGCTTCTACACTCACCAATAAATCTGGCGTTGCTTTAAATTTGCGCTGCAAAATATCCAGCACTTCTAAAATAACTGGCTCGCCAATGACCGTTTCATGCTCGGTAATTAGCCGTTCGTATAAATCGGCACATAAACCGCGTGTGGCCAACGCGCTTATTAGCACGTTGGTATCTAAAAATACTTTCACGAGATTACTTTAAATACATCTTCATCTGTTAAGAAGCCTGCTTGCTCGGCCAGTGGCATCACTTGTGTGCGTAGCTGGCGAAATTTATTTAAGGTAAGTTGGCGGCGCAACGCCTCGCGCACAATGTCACCTTTGGGGCGGTGTGCTGCGTTTGCAGCCATTACAAGCTCGCGCTCTAACGCATCATCAATACGAACAGTTAAAGTGGCACTCATGAATTTACTCCTTATGTTTGTATTACATTGTAACACAAATAGTTTGGGAATGTGCGAAAGGGTTAATATTGCAGCTCATTTTACAAATAAACAATGCCTCTGCAAGCCAATATCTATGCGGCATGCAGAGGCATTATTTTATGGTTAAAAGTGCTTATTTTTTGTAAGTTTTTACGCCATCCGCCGTCGCCAGCAATAACACATTGGCTGGCCGTGCAGCAAATAAGCCATTCGTCACTACCCCAACAATTTGGTTGATTTTCGCTTCCATGGCAACTGGGTCGCTAATGGTTAGATTAAACACATCCAAAATAATATTGCCATTATCGGTGATGAAATCGCGTAATTTTGGTTGGCCGCCCAATTTTACCAGCTCGCGCGCCACATAGCTTTTAGCCATTGGTAACACTTCTACAGGTAGCGGAAACTTGCCTAACACGGGCACATATTTGGTCTCGTCACAAATACAAATAAAGGTTTTGGCCACCGCCGCCACAATTTTCTCGCGCGTTAATGCGCCGCCGCCGCCTTTTAGCATGTGTAAATGCTCGGTAATTTCATCGGCGCCGTCTACATAAATATCTAAGCTATCGACGCTGTTTAAATCGAACACTTGTATGCCATGCCCGCGTAGACGTTGGGCTGTGGCCTCGCTGCTAGCAACTGCGCCTTCGATTTTATGTTTTACTTTGGCTAATTCTTCAATAAAAAAGTTGGCGGTGGAGCCTGTGCCCACGCCGATAATGCCTTCTTTTACATATTGAACTGCCGCCGCTGCGACTTGTTGTTTTAGTTCGTCTTGGGTGAATGCCATTGTGCTTAATCTTTCATAAATTCTCTATAATGCAACATAATACATTGCATTGGCATTTTTAAAAATATCGCATGACTATAAATTATCGTCAGAAAATTGAAAACTCGCGCGTCTATGACGTGGCCAAAAACACGCCGCTGGAGTTTCAACCCAATTTATCCGCGCGTATTGCTAACCGCGTTTTATTAAAGCGCGAGGATATGCAGCCTGTGTTTTCGTTTAAGCTGCGCGGTGCGTATAACAAAATGGCCAATTTGGCGCCTGAACTTTTAAAGCGTGGCGTAATTGCTGCCAGCGCTGGCAACCACGCGCAAGGCGTTGCACTGGCGGCGCAAAAGCTGCAATGTCGCGCGGTGATTGTGATGCCGACGACGACACCTGCCATTAAAATCAACGCCGTAAAAGCACGCGGGGCGGAAGTAGTGCTGTTTGGCGATAGTTATTCTGATGCGCTTGTTCGCGCGTTGGAACTCGAAAAATCTGAAAAACTCACTTTTGTGCATCCGTATGACGACCCAGATGTGATTGCTGGCCAAGGCACGATTGCGATGGAAATCTTAAACGCTCACCCAGAGCCAATCGAGGCGATATTTTGCTGCGTAGGCGGTGGTGGGTTATTAGCAGGTGTTGCCGCTTATGTTAAAGCGATTCGCCCAGAGATTAAAATCATCGGCGTTGAGGCGCAAGATTCTGAAGCCATGACAAAATCGCTAAAGCAAGGGAAGCGCGTAATACTCGACCAAGTTGGGCTATTTGCAGATGGCGCGGCCGTTAAACAGGTGGGCGAACATACATTTGCGTTGGCACAACAGTTTGTAGATGACATGATTGTGGTGGATAACGATGAAATTTGCGCCGCCATTAAAGACGTGTTTGAAGACACGCGCAGCATTTTAGAGCCTGCAGGCGCGCTTGCCACGGCGGGCATTAAAAAATATGTTGAGCAAAATAAAGTTAGAGGCAAAACGCTTATCGGCATAGCAAGTGGCGCTAACATGAACTTTGATAGGCTACGGTTTATTGCAGAGCGCGCCGAGCTAGGCGAGCAGCGCGAGGCAGTTATTGCGGTGACGATTCCTGAACAAGCGGGTGCGTTTAAAGCGTTTTGCCGCAGCCTAGGCAACCGCAATATTACTGAGTTTAATTATCGATATGCTGACCCAGCTGCTGCGCATATTTTTGTGGGTTTATCCATTGCAAATGCGCCAGAAATCGGTCAATTAATTGATGAATTAGCCGCGCAAGGGTTAAACTCTATTGATTTAACGCATAACGAAATGGCCAAGCTACATTTGCGTCATTTAGTTGGTGGGCGCGCACCGCAGGCCGAGCATGAAGTGGTTTATCGCTTTGAGTTTCCCGAGAAGCCTGGCGCGCTGATGAAGTTTTTAGACAATATGGGTCAAGATTGGAACATTAGCTTATTCCATTACCGCAACCATGGCGCGGATGTTGGCCGTGTGCTGGTAGGCATGCAAGTACCGCCGCAACAACAGCACGAGTTTACAATATTTTTGCAAAACTTAGGCTACCCGTATTGGGATGAGAGCAACAATCCAGCCTATTTATTGTTCCTTGGTTAATTTTCGAGTTACATTTTTGAGTTACATTTTTGAGTTACATTTTCGGGTTACATTTTCGGGTTACTTTTTCGGGTTACATGATTGGTGATAAAAGGGTTGGGAATTTATCCTATAGTTTTTACACGGTAATTAAAGTAATATATAAGTCAGCATCAATTAAGAATTATTTGGAGTTTACATGTCTTTTTTACAAATCACCCCTATGCGCTCTAGCATGATTTTATTGGCTTTGTTAGCCAGTTTAACTGCGTGCAATAAACCTGCCGATGCAACTAAAAATTCGGCTACAGAAACCAAAGCGGTCGTCTCCGATAAAGGTGTGGCTTACGTCACTAGCCAAGATGCAGGCGTTAGTGTGATTGACCTTGCAACTATGAAAGTGATTAAAAATATTGATGTAAAAGCCGCTGGGCCGCGCGGCTTAGGCATTACCGATGACGGCAAAAAGTTAATCGTCGCCACGCGCGAAAATGGCAGTATTTCGGTGATTGACACAGCAACTGGCAATGTAACTCAGCAAATTGAAGTGGGCAAAAACCCCGAGTTTGTGCGTATTAAAGGCAATTTTGCGTATATTTCATCTGAACCCAGCGCAAAAGCTGGCCCGCCGCCAAAACCAGGTTCAGTCGAAGCTAAAGATGATGACAATGAAGAAAAACTGCCCGCAAAAATATCTGTAATCGATTTAGCCGCTGGTAAAAAAATACGTGAAATTACGGGTGGCCCAGAAACAGAAGGCATTGAATTTTCAAAAGATGGCAAAAACTTGGTGATTACCAACGAGGCCGACAACACCGTTACCGTACACAATATTGAGAGCGGTAAGCTGGTAAAAACCATCAGTACGCACGAGCATGGCGATCGTCCACGCGGCATTAAAACATCGCCAGATGGCAAAAGCTATGTTGCCACTTTAGAATTTAGCAATAAAATGATGGTGTTAGATAGCGAATTTAACTTTGTGCGCAATGTTGATACTGGCGAAACACCTTATGGCATTAGCTATGATGCAGCAGGCAAACACATTTATGTGGCCAGTAATAAAGCCAAATTGTTAGAGGTTTTTGATGCGACGAATTTTGTAAAAATTAAAGAAGCGGCCACGGCAAACCGCTGTTGGCATTTTAGTTTTACACCAGACGATAAACAAATTTTGCTGGCTTGCGGTAAAAGTGATGCAGTTTTGGTTTTTGATGCTGAAACATTAACGCAAGTAGGACAGATTGAAGTTAAAAATTTGCCTTGGGGTATCGTTACTTACCCAAAAAGCATGGGTAGTTTGGACAACAAATAAGCGCTATATTGTTAATAAAGAAGCCCGCATGTAGCGGGCTTTTTATTGCGTGTAAAAATAATGCCTCTGCAAGCCAATAGATATAAGGCTTACAGGGCATAGTTACAAACATGCCTATTTAATTAAAAGCTATTTTAATAAGGCCATAATCGTTTGCCACTCGCTTGACTCAATTGGTGTGATGGATAAGCGGTTTCCCCGCTGCAAAATGCGTAGGCTTTCTAAATTTGTATTTGCGCGCATTTCTTTTAAGCTTAACAAACGGGTTGTTCGAACCAATTTGACATCTACGTTAAACCAACGCGGCGTTTCAAACGTGGCTTTTGCATCAAAATATTTGTGGCCTTTAATAAATTGTAAACGGTCTGGGTACGCCAAACTACTCACTTCGCAAATGCCAACAATACCTGGCATTTGGCAATTTGAATGATAAAACAACACGCCATCGCCAATTTTCATGGTGTCGCGCATAAAATTGCGCGCTTGATAATTGCGGATACCATACCAATCGACAGTTTGATCGGGCATGGCGGCCAAATCATCAATAGAGACATCAGCTGGCTCAGACTTCATTAACCAATAGCGCATAATTTTTTATCTTTCTAGCAAATTTAAAAATAACTATTAAAATTTATAGGTATGATAATTGAAGTTAGTACTTTTTTTATGCAAGGCATCAATTTAAGGTAGCTGTATGGCGCGAAATTTAGCACGTAATGTTTTAGGCACCGCATTGCAAGTGTGCAGTTTAAGCCCTGTCACAGGTTTCACAAGGTCGGGTTGCTGCGAAACTGGGCCAGACGATGCAGGTAGCCATACGGTTTGCTGTCAAGTAACCGACGAATTTTTGGCTTTTTCAATCAGTCGCGGCAACGATTTAAGCACACCGCGCGCAGAGTACGGTTTTGCAGGGCTTAAAGCGGGTGATCGTTGGTGCGTATGCGCTGCCCGTTGGCTTGAAGCCAGCGAGGCAGGCTTCGCTCCGCCAGTCGTCTTAGAAGCCAGCCATCAAAAATGTTTGGATATTGTGAGTTTGGCCGACTTGAAATACCACGAACTGCGATAATTGCAATTTGCGCAGGCATGTAGGAGCGATTTTTAAATCGCGAATGGTTTTACGGTAATTTGTTCGCGATTTAAAAATTGCTCCTACAAAAACAAATCTTGTTTTCTCTGGTGTTGCCTGAGCCGTTATCCTGAACCAAAAAGGTTCAAGTGGTAACAACTTAAAGCGTATTAGGTACACCCGCCAAGGATATCTTAAAAGACAATCCAATTTAGGGCGCGCTCACAACGACTTGATTAGCTGAAACCTATAACATAGACTAGTTCAAGGAATTTAAGACTCAAGCAACACCACAGAAAACAAATTTATTTTATCGATTAGTTATGACGAATTGATGAAGAAAATTGGTTATTAAAGCCCTACTAAACTACTTTGCCTGCGCATTTTACAACAACTTAGTTTGTGCAGTTAAAGCCTCATCAATTTGACTCTGCATGACATTAATCCTACGCTTAAAATCGCCAATATCAACATCACCATTTTTGGTATTGAGCACTTCGTGTGATAAATTGAGTGCCGCCATTATAGCAATGCGCTCCACACCAACTACTTTGCCGCTATCGCGAATATCATGCATTTTTTTATCGAGATAATTAACGGCATTTAGCAAACCTTGACGCTCTTCATCGGTACAAGATACCGTAAATTCACGCCCCATAATGCTCACATCAACTGGTTTAATCGCGCTCATTAGGGCTCCAAAATTAGCGACTGGGCGTTAACGCCATCTGCGCTATTAGGCATTGTTGTTAGCAAATCTTCTAATTTATTGCTGGCCAACAACATTTTACTTTTTAGGCCATCTGCCGCCAGCTGCGCTTGCGATAAATCGCCGCGCAATTGACCAACCTCCGCACGCAAATTTGCGCATAGGGTAATTAGCCTGCTTATTTTTTCTTCTAAACTTTTTAAATCTGCATCCATCCCTTACTATAATTGAGAAAATTCATTATAGTCAATAGCTAAGGTGGGTTGTTCAAAGTAATTTAATACGTTAAACACGATCTGTTGCATAAAATTAAATCGGATATCAATTATTAAACTTCACAAAAAGTCACTATAATGAGCGATGTTGTTAGGTGTCTTACATTTTTCTACAATGAATGTAAGGTGAAACTGGGAAATAGGTGCGTTTTGGTTTGTTAACTACAATAATGCCTATGCTGCCCCCGCAACGGTAAGTGATTGATGCTTTACAACATGCCACTGGGCTATTGTTTAATTAAAACAATATCTGGGAAGGCGTAAAGTAGTTATCACAAGCCCGGAGACCGGCCTAATTGCAATTGCCTTAATAATAAGGCGCGCTAGGAATACCGCGGGGTGACGGTAGCCAAAAGCTGCGCTTTTCAGTGCATTTTTGTCTATTTTTATTCTTGTTGTATTCCCTAGCTTTATCAACTTACATGCGGGGACGTATGTAATTTAGGGAAATATAATGAACAAAAACACTATTGCCAGCCTAGTTGCGCTGGTATTTACATCGCCTGTTTTAAACCAAACAGTTTTTGCTGCGCAGCAGATTAACGTAGATGAAGTCACCGTTACGGCAAACCGTTTTAATGAAAGTAGCGTAAGTTCTGCTGCAAATCTTAAAGTAATTACAAAAGAAGATATTCAGCACTCACCTGCAATTAGCATCCCCGATTTACTACGCTTGCAAGCAGGCTTAAACATCACTAGTCTTTATGGCAATCAAGGTATTGATGCCGCAATAGACGCAAGAGGGTTTGGTGACTCTGCCGCCAGCAACACGTTAATATTGCTTGATGGTCAACGCTTAAATGCGCTTGATGGAGGCAGCATTCAGTGGGCATCTATTCCCTTAGATTCAATCGAGCGTATTGAGATTATTTCTGGCGGTGGCAGTGTGTTGTATGGCGATCGCGCAGCTGGTGGCGTGATTAACTTAATTACGGATAAATCGGGCAAGTCAGCCGCCTCTTTGACGGCATCGCTTGGCAGTTATGGTTATAAGAGTCTTGATGGCTTTGTAGCAGCGGGTACCGATAATCTATATTTTAATACTTACGTTCATACGGCTGATACTAACGGTTGGAAAGATAACGCAGCAAGTAATCAATGGGCAATAAGCGGGCGGGCGGGCGGATACTTTAACGCTGGCGAGGCTTTTATTGATTATTCAGTCTACCGTTCTGCCAACGGCTTGCCTGGTAGTATTAGCAGTGATAGCTATCAAAACAATCCTAGGTTTGCTAGAACACCGTTTGATTCTCAAGTAAAAGAGGGTTTTAGAATTAGGCCTGGCGTTTCAGTTAAGCTTTCTGATACTGTTGAGCTGGCTACCGAGCTTTCATACACGCAAGGTGACCAACACTTTAACAACGTTTCGTTTGGTGGCACTTCTGATCGTGAAGCCGAGACATATTCATTTACGCCTAGGGTTAAATGGGCGCACGGCTTGGGCACGCTTAACAGCACAACTGTTGCAGGCTATGATTATTATCGTGGCAAGGTTGCTGCTGATTATCATGGTGGTTATGCCAATGCACAGGCAAAGCAAAGTAGTAATGCCTTTTATTTACAAAACAACACTGCGCTTACCAGTGCAATCGATATTAACGTAGGCATTCGCACGCACCAAGCACACCAGAAAGCCAATCAAGAGGCCTATGCACCTTTTGGCATGGCCGCAGTTGCTGGCGATGTGACGCGCACAAAGACTGTTTACGATCTTGGCCTAACTTATCACGAAACTAATTGGAGCGCGTTTGCAAAAGTGGGTAGTAGCTTTAGGTTTGCAAACACTGATGAGTTTTTTGGCTTTGACCCAATCACATTTCAGCCAATTTTTCTAGGCAAAATCATTCTTCCACAAACGGCTAATAGCCAAGAAATTGGTGCAACATTTAAACAAGATCAATTAGATGGCAAAATTGCGCTTTATCATTCAAGCCTTAAGAATGAGATTGGCTATGACGCTGCAACAGGTAATAACGTTAACTTTGAACCAACGCGCCGTCAAGGTATTGAAGCAGAATTAGGCTGGGAGATATTAAGCAATCTTAAAACAAAACTAAGCTACGCTTATACAGATGCTGCGTTTAAATCAGGTATATTTAACGGTAAAAGTTTACCCTCAGTTGCAAGCAACAGCGCACATGCTCAAGTTTTATGGAACGCCCAGCAGTATGGACAGTATGTAGCACAAGTTAATTTTGTTGGCCAGCGTTATACAAGCGGCGACTTTAGCAACTCACTTAATAAGTTACCGTCTTACACCACGCTAGATTTACGTGCTAATTGGTTCATCAAACCAGTGACTATTTCGCTTAGCGCACTTAATGTGACCGATAAAAAATATTCGCCATATGGACTTTTTAGTACGTCTAAAAATGATTACTACTATTTTCCAGCCGATGGTAGATCATTTTATTTAAGTGTCCGATATGATATTAAATAAACGCTATTTTTTGGAAGTTACAGTTTGAAAATGTTATGATAGCCAAATAATTTAGCCCATTTAACCATGCGATTGATTAAGCATGGTGCTTAAAGAGATTAACCATGATGACGAAAACACTCAATACTAAACACTTATTCA
>JAYTEL010000149.1:0-1745 GCA_043735225.1 Methylotenera sp.
CAAGTGCAAAAAGACTACGATGCAGCAGCAAAGGCTTCTCAAGATTCGTTTAAAGATCGTTGGAATTTTAAAAAGAAATAGTTGACACGTTTTAAACATTCATCGTGTTTTTTAATGAAAAAAAACCAACTCAAGCACCCCGCCCAACTGGGTGGGTTTTAAAGAAAGTAGATAAAGTTTATGATGACTAAATCAATTCCAATTAAAACAATGCTAATGGCGCTGGCCCTAGTCGCGTTTAGTCTTAATGCCAACGCGGCCGACCCGCTTAGCGCTATAGCCGCTTTAGACAATGCTTTGCATGCGACCAGCCTAGCCACAATGTTGGCAAAAGTGAGTGGCAACGACACAGGTTTGAAAAATGTAAAAACTGTGCCGCGTTTAAAAGTAGAAAGCGATTGCGGTGATTGCCAATTAAGTAATGCAACGCGTATGCTGATGATCTCTGCTTATACTGAACTTGCCAAAGCGAATGACATTACCATCAACCAAAACGAACAGCTTATTTTTAAAGTGGCCTCACTATTTAGCAGAAATAGTTTTCTGCGCGGTACACTTGGTGCGTTAAGTGGCGCCGATTTAATTAAAGGTCATTTTGAGAATGAGACCACCATCATCAGTGAATACAGCATTAGCCATGAAATGGGCATTGACGAAATTACGCAACAACTTGGCGAAGATTTACTCAAAGCCACCGTTGCAGTCAATATCAAGCAGCTCAAAGCAACACCTTGACAAATTTTTTAATCAGGTACAATTCATTTAATGTGTATGCAGTGCTTGCAACGGTGGTGACTAAATTAAAAGCTTAAGGCACTAAAACTGCGGATTAAAACACTTCTTAATTGGTTAACTAAGTCAAAAAATATAAAGGAACAGCTATGTCGACAAAAGAAATTATTGAAGAATACAAAAAGTTAAACCCTGATTTTGAGAAAGATAATAGATTTATAAACACGAAATTAGCGGCTGATATGAAAGCGGCGAACGAGCGCGGTGATGTGGATGCTGTTTTTTATATTGCTGATTATTTCAGTGATGAGCTAAAAGCCGAATGTGCAAAACACCCTAACATCTATGAATATGAAGCAATGTACGAAAACTCGCCTGAAATATTTTAGATTACCTTTGTATTTCAACATTAGTAAGCTGAATAAAAACTAACGCACAGCAAAATACGTATTATTACTGCACTGCACCAACCCTAAAAAACAAATTGGAAGCAAAAATGGCTCTTATACGTTGCGGAAATAGTATTAGATTAAGCGGCAAAGAAGCAGACATCTATCTTTCCGATACAGGACGCAGCACTCTACCCCGAACTGTGGGTGAATATAACAGTGCCATGCAAGATACAAAAGTAATGTGGCAAAAATTAAACTCGCCTGAAAGCAAATTACTTGCCGCAATCTGTTTTGAGGAGCTGGTGCCACTACCTTAGTTATGCATTTTGGATATTTCGGACAAGTTGTCCGCAAATTAAAACCGATGCCTACTGTGGGTTAAAATTCATCCAGACACAATCGCTTTTGGGGTGATGGCGCATGTTTTCTGTGTCAAACTTAACGCAGTGCCAATTTTTTAGCACATCATTATATAAATTGTTTTGATAACCACTAATTATAATTTTAGCATTACTATTAAGAATCAAATTAAGTAAAGCTTCGTGCTCACTATCTGCCATATCATGTCGATAGCCTGTATTATTTCCAAGGTCGTTCCAAGTTGAAGTAAGGTACGGCGGA